>CAYMXG010000206.1:0-4884 GCA_964394115.1 uncultured Enterobacteriaceae bacterium
ACGATGTCGGCCAGCAGGCCGGTCTTGATGCGGCCGCGATCTTCAATATCCATCAGGTCCGCGGCATTGACGGTCGCGGTGCGGATCGCCTCCAGCGGCGTCATGCCATGTTCCACCAGCGCCGTGAACTCCTCGCCACTGCGCCCGTGGGGCCCGGCGCCGGCATCGGTGCCGAAGGCAAACTTCACCCCGGCCTTGAGCGCCTTGCGCACACTTTCGCTGATGCGTTCCTTGATGTACTCGTTCTTCTCGTGCAGCAGCGGCGGGAGTTCGACCGGCACGAACCACTGGTACAGGGTGGGAACGAGATAGGTGCCGTTCTTCTTCAGTACTGCAACGGCCTCATCGGTCAACAGCGAGCCGTGCTCAATGGAGTCCACCCCGGCGTTGGACGCGGCAATGATGCCTTCCGTACCGTGGGCGTGGGCTGCGATTTTCATACCCTGCAAACGCGCCTCCGCCACCGCGGCACGCAATTCCAGGTCGGAGTACTGCTGGGCGCCCACGCTGTCTTCGTAACTGAGGACACCGGCCGTGGCGCAGATCTTGATGGTCTTGGCGCCGTACTTGGTCTGATACCTGATCGCCTTGACGATCTCATCGGGACCGTCGGCGACGCCCTCCTCAATACCCCTGGTCAGGATGCCGGGCGCGTAACCGGTGACATCGCAATGCCCGCCGGTGGTGCCGATGGAGTGGGCGGCGGGAATGATGCGCGGCCCGTCAATGATGCCCTTGTCGATGGCGCGCATCAGCGCCACATCAGAAAAACCCGCGGCGCCCACGTCACGTATGGTCGTAAACCCCGTCATCAACGTCATGCGCGCATATTTCACCCCCAGCAGCGCATCATCAATCGGACCTTCCTCCACATTGCGATAGACCCAGTTACCGTCCAGGTCGTCGGTGATATGCGTGTGCAGATCCATGAATCCCGGCAACAGCGTCATGCCAGGTAGCGCGATGGTGCGGTCCACGCCGGGCAGCGTCTCCGGATTGACCGCGACAATGTGATTACCCTCCACGATTACATTGGCGGGGACTATTATCTTTCCGGCATCCACGTCCAGCATCTGATCGGCCTGCAGCAGAACCGTCTCCGCAACGGCGGGCCGGATCGTGAACAGCACAAAGACGAACAACACACGGATGCATCGGCCCATAATCATTTTCCCCTGTTATTGTTATTGGAGATCGTACTTAAAGATCAATCCGCCCTTGATTACGACCGGCACGTTTTCCAGGATCGTGATGTCCTGCAGCGGATCACCGGGCACCGCGATCAGATCACCGAACCGCCCGGGCGTCAACGCACCGACCCTGTCCTCCCAGCCCATGTACCGTGCCGCCACGGACGTTGCCGACTGGATGGCATCCATCGGCGCCATGCCGCGTTCCACCATGATACGGAACTGGCGGGCGTTGAGACCGTGAGGATACACAGCCGCGTCGGTGCCGTACACGATGGCTACGCCGGCGCGGTACGCCTGCGTGAACACCTGCCGCTGGGCCTCCGTGGTTTCGTTGTTCTTGCGCAGAAACTCCTCCGGCCAGCCCTGTTCCCGACCCACAGTGGCGATGTAATCGCCGTTGTAGACATCCATTGAAAATGCCACGCCGTGCCGCGCCGCCAGGGCTATCGCTTCGTCGTCAGCCAGTGATGCGTGTTCGATGGTGTCGGCACCGGCAAGGATGGCTTCCTTGATGGATTGCGCCCCGTGGGCATGGGCAGCCACCTTGAGCCCCGCCCCGTGCGCCACGCCGACTACGGCACGCAGTTCCTCCAGTGTCATTTCCGGAGAACCAGGCACGCCGCCATAGGCCAGCACGGCACCGGAGGCGATAACCTTGACGAGATCGGCACCGTGTTCGATGGCCAGTCGCGCCTTCGCGGCAAACTGAACCGGCCCGCGCGCAATGCCGGTGCGCACGTGGGCCGGGATGTCCGGTTCCGGGATATCCGGAATCCGCAAATCGCCACCTCCGCCAGGGACGGTAAGGTAGATCCCGGCAGCCTGCACGCGCGGCCCCCCCACCTCGCCGGCATTGATTCGATCGCGGATGCGATTTTCCGACCATGCCAGGTACGCGCCGACGCTGCGTACTGACGTAAATCCCGCCCGCAGTGTCGCCATTGCGCCGCGTTGCGCGATGGCGGCCTGCTCCGCGTCCGTCCGGGTCAGGTAAGTCTTGAGGTCGTAGCCACCGCTTTCTTCCTCGGCGATGTGATCGTGCATGTCGATAAGGCCGGGCAGGCAGGTGTGCGTTCCGAGTTCCAGCAGCGGCTGGACCGCCGGTGCGCCGACGGCGTTACCTGCATAGGTGATTTTGCCGGATTCAATGATGACCATCGCGTCATTAATCGGAACATCGCTAATGCCATCGATTAGCTTGCCGCAATGCACGGCCACCGTGCCGGAATCGGGGGTGTAGGGCGACTGCACCGGCGTCACATTGGCGGCGTGGACGACCGCGCATGCCGAGATGCTGGAAAAAACGAATATCGAATGTCGAATGTCGAATGTCGGGAATTTCACTGGAATGCCTCGATCTCTGCCCGATATTCTATATTCTACATTCCACCGTCCGGCCAAAAAAAAGGGTACCGCAAGGCACCCTTCTTTAATGTTGGCCGGGCGGCCGTCGTCAGAACTTCTGCCCGAACTTGATGCCCAGCATGCGCGGCTGGCCGAGAGTGGCGTAGGGCGCGGTGCATACGACGCACTGAACGAAGCGGTTCACGTCGTAACGCTCGTCAAGCGCGTTTTCGAGGAACACTTCCAGCGACGCGTTGCCGTACTCGACTCCGGCCGAGAAATCCACGGTCACATAGGCGTCCTGCTTGCCCACGGCCTGGGTATCGGTCGGGAGCAATTCCGGACGCACGCTGCCGTTGTACACCAGCGAGCCCTGGAGGAAGGACGGCAGCGCAAAGGCATTGAACTCATAACGCGCCGTCAGGTTTGTCTTGAACGAGGCAGTCACCGGCAGGCGCGTGCCGCTGGGCGCGAATTCCGACGACGGACATAGGGCCTCGGACAACGGCTTGCCATTGGCATCCAGGCTAAGGCAGATATCCTCGGCCAGATCGGCGTCAATGAGCGAGAAGCCCCCCGCCAGCGTCAGCTGATCCGTGGGCACCCAGAGAATGTCCGCCTCGACACCGAACATGTCCGCCGCGCCGCCATTGGTGATGTTGGTCAGGCCGTTCTCACCCAGGAACGAGAACTGGAAATCCTCCCAGCGCTCATAGAAGAACGCACCATTGAATCGCAGGGTGTTATCCAGCCATTCGGTCTTCCACCCCAGCTCGAAGTTGGTGAGGAAATCCGACGCATACGGCGGGAACGTGCCGCGGCGGTTTACGCCGCCGGGCCGGTAACCGCGCGAGATGGTGCCATAGACCATCTTGTCGTCGTCGATCTTCCAGGACAGGCTGATCTTGGGTGTCGAGCCGTATTCCTTGACCACCTTGTCCAGGTTGACGCAGGGCGCGCCGTCGAAATCTTCCTGGTCGAAACAGGCCGCCTCGCCGGTGCGTGAACTGTAATTGCCGTTGAAGCCGAAGAATCCCTTCAATGAATTCTTGGCCTTGAATACGCGCAGACCGGCGGTTAGCGTGAGGTTCTCCTGCAGGTCATAGGAGAACTCGCCGAAGATGGCGTAATCGCGGTCAATGCGATTCTGCTCGGTGAGCCAGATGGTGTCCGGCCAGCCGGTGACTTCGTAAAAGGAGGTCAGGTCACCGCCAATCAGGTATCTCTGTTCAATGCTGTGGGTCTGGCGCTGGAAATACAGGCCGGTCACGAACCGGAAGCGCCAGTCGGAAGGCGAAGACAACCGCAACTCCTGGCTGTGCTTGGTGTAAAGGTCGCGGCCCTGGATGTACTGGCCCGGATTGATGAAGTTACCGGCGTCATCGTAAAGGTACGCGGAAAGACCCGAACCGTACAGGTCGTAGTAGTAGACATCGTAAAAATATGTGTAATCCGTATAGTCGGCCTCGGTGATGTTGTCACGATCCAGGTACGAAACCGAATACACCACGTCCAGATTGCTGATCTTGCCTTCGATCGTCATCGCCCCCTGGATCCATTCATCCTCCGTGGTATCCGGGAAGAAGTGAACGACATTCAGTTTCCCTTTGGTTTCATCTTCCGAGAATGTTCCATCGGATTCCTGCACCTGGCCCATGACCGTGCCGGTGACGGTCCAGCGTTCATTGAGATCAATCTTCAGCGCGGCGCGGCCGCCCCAGGTATCCACATCGTTGAAGTCATCTTTCGCGATATCGAAATTGTCGTCCACGAACGAATTCGGCGGGAAATACGCACGCGTCCCCGGTTCGTTATCGATATACCCTCCATCGTGACGGCCCCAGCCCACGATGCGGATCGCAATGTTGTCGGTAATGGGCACATTGACGTAGCCCTCGCCCATGTAGCCTTCATCACCGTACTCAACCATGTTGCCCGAAACGTTGTATGCCGCCGAGAAGCCCGTGGGATCAGGCTTGTTGGAAATGATGCGAATGGTGCCGGATTGGGAACTGGCGCCGAACAGCGTGCCCTGGGGACCCGCCAGGGACTCAACGCGCTGAATGTCGAACATGTGGATATCCAGTGGCCCCTGGATGGTCGTGATCGGCTGTTCATCCAGGTACATGCCGACGCTGGGCAGCGGGCCGGAGTGGTTGCGGTTCTCGCCGCTGGCGACGCCACGCATGTAGACACCGGCGAAACCGGGGCCGAAGGTCTGGTAGGACACGCTGGGCAGGAACTTCACGTAATCGTCGAAGTCCTGGACACCCAGTTCCTCCAGTTTCTGCGTGTCGAATGCCAACACGCTGACGGGCACGTCCTGCAGCGATTCCGAGCGCTTCTG
>CAYMXG010000207.1:0-4857 GCA_964394115.1 uncultured Enterobacteriaceae bacterium
TGACATGTTGCGTACCACGGCGTGTACGGCAGTGGGCCAGGCGATCGACGCCGGTCTATGTGCAACGCCACCCACCGCGCCCGGCGGTACCGGCGCCACCGGTGGCAACGGCCGCATTGATACCATCGCCGAGGCCGGCGCGGTATGGCCGCACCTTTCCGCCGCCGGATTCCTCAATGGGACGTTCTCCGGTCAGGACGCTGCCGATGCCGACCTGACCTCGGCCAATTATTCGACCGCGGTGGGGCTGGGCGCGGTTCCGCCCAACGCGTTCCAGGGACCGATCATGCTGGCGCACATGAACGATTACGTGCAGGGCAATGCCGGCGCGACCGTGGTCCGGCTGGCTTATTCCTTCGGCGGGTTGATCCCGGTGCCGATCCTGCGCGATCTGGATGCCAAGCTGGACGACAGCGTTGCCGGTACCGGTGTTTTGCGGTCAGCCATCAAGGCTGGCGATGCGAACGTAAGCGGTGTATTCGACACGGCCGTCGCATGGACCGACGGTGCAACGGCGACCGAGGACTGCATCGATGAAACAATTGCCAATTCGCTGTGGCAGGTGGACAGTCCGAACCAGACCTGCAACGCGGTATTCCTGTATTGATCCGGCAATCGGTTGAACAGCCATGACAAAGGCCCGCCTCGGCGGGCCTTTTTCTTGGTTAATCTGGGGTCAGGTCTTGCAATCATGCAAGCGCGTAAATTTCGCAATTTGGCCACACAATCAGTACGCTTGCATGATTGCAAGACCTGACCCCAGATTTCCAGACCTGACCCCATCCCCATGTCTTCCGCCGCCGAAAGCATCATTCGCATCGACCAGGTCCGCAAATGCTATGGCACGCGCACAGTGCTTGATGGCGTGACGCTGGACGTGTCTGCAGGAGAATGTTTCGGGCTCGTGGGCATAAACGGCGCAGGCAAGACCACGTTGCTGAAGTGCCTGCTGGATTTTGCCCGCGCCGATGCCGGCACTCTGACGCTGTTCGGTTGTTCCAGCCTGAAGCCGGTGGCACGTTCGCAATTGGCGTTTCTGCCCGAGCGCTTTGTCCCGCCCTATTACCTGACCGGCGCGGATTTCCTGGATTACATGGGGCAGTTGCATGGCGTGGTTCGGGATGCGGGGCAACGACAACAGTTGCTGAAGGCAGTGGATCTGGACGCCGTCGCGCTGGAGCGCCCGGTCCGGCAATTGTCCAAGGGCATGGCGCAAAAACTGGGGTTATTGGCCTGCCTGCAGAGCGGCAAGCCGCTGCTGGTTCTGGACGAACCCATGAGCGGGCTCGATCCGAAGGCGCGCGCTTCGGTGAAGCACCACCTGCTGGAACTGCGCGACCGGGGCCGTACCCTGTTTTTCAGTACCCACCTTTTGCACGATGCGGAGGTGCTGTGCGACCGTCTCGCCATCCTGCATGGAGGCGCCGTCGCATTCGTTGGTTCACCCGCCCAATGCTGCGAACGATATTCCGCGCCGGACCTGGAAGCTGCGTACCTGAGGTGTGTAGCAGTGCCAGGGGCATGAAAAACCTACACCGGCACCTTCGTCATTCCGGCGCAAGCCGGTATCCAGGGGTATTTGCGCTGGACCCCGGCTTTCGCCGGGGTGACGTACTTGCGCCGGGGCGACAGCTATGTCATACCGGCGCAGGCCGGTATCCAGCTCAAAAAACCTGATGCCCCCATTGCTGCGCCCATTTTTCCCGTAGAATATTCAGCACTATGCGCTCAATACTGATCTTGTTCCTGATGCTTGCCAGCCCGCTGACCGCCGCGCGCATGTATCAATGGGACGACCCGGATACCGGCACGCCGCAACTTTCCGGCAAGCCGCCTTATTGGTACCGGGGTGATGAGTCGGGCCCGCGCGTGTTTGTCATTGATAACGGCCGCGTGGTTGACGATACCGCGGTCCAGGTGCCGGACAATCAGCGCCGGCAATTGCGGGAAGCGGCCTTTCTGCGCGCGGAGCAGGACGAGGCGCTATTCAGGGCGAAGCTGGAAGAGTCAGAGCGCCTGAAGGCGCAGCGCGAGGCGGGTCGTGAAGAGGCTCTGGTCCTGGAACAGAGCGCCGCTCCCCCGGTAAGCGAACCGCCTCCGGTCGAGGCAGCGGCTGCACCGGAGCCAGACGCGGCCGCGACCGAAGGCGATGCCATGCGCGCGCTGGTCGTGGAATGGGAGAGGCTGCGCGAGGAAGCAGCGAAGAAGATCATCCACGAGTAGGGCGCGCTTCAGCGCGCCGCTGGGGTTGCGGCCGGCTGAAGCCGGCCCTACGGAATTCGATCCAAACATGCTCGCAAGGAGGCGGCGGATGGGTTACTCACAACTTTGCAAGGGACGTGCATCCATTCCCAATCAGGTTTATTTCGTTACTGTCACGACACAAGCACGCACGCCGTGGTTCAAGGAGCTTCGTACCGCGCGCCTGGTCGTAAAGGAAATGCAGGAACTTCACTCCCATGGAGATGTCGATTCGTTGGCTTGGGTGCTTATGCCGGATCATTTGCACTGGCTTTTTCAGCTTGGATCTGTGGCAACACTATCCGAGATTATGCAGCGCCTGAAGGGGCGGTCTGCCAAAGCTATCAATCAGACCCTGTGCAGGTCTGGAAAGATCTGGCAACGGAATTATTACGATCATGCCCTGCGCAAGGAGGAGGATTTGGCGGCCACGGCGCGCTATATCGTTGCTAATCCATTGCGCGCGGGGTTGGTTCCTAGTCTGGGAGACTATCCACTTTGGGATACGAAATTGTTGTAGGGCGCGCTTCAGCGCGCCGCTGGGGTTACGGCCGGCTGAAGCCGGCCCTACAGAATCCGGCACGGAAATCAGATCATGGTCCTGTAGGGCGCGCTTCAGCGCGCCGACCCATGATCAGCGGCTGGAGAACAGGTTCTTCATCTTGGCGAGGAACGACTGGTTTTGTGACTGCATCATTTCCTTCAGCGCCAGCAGTGCCTCATTGTCGGGATTGATGCGCAGGCCGATTTCCACATAGGCCGTGGTCTTGTCCGTTTCATCCCGTGCCAGGGACTGTTCCGCCAGCATGGCGTAGCGATTGGCAATCTCCAGGATGCCGGTCACGGCGTCCTGGTTGCCGGGGTCCATTTCCAGCAGGCGGTTGAAGTAATAATAGGCATTGTCATTGGGTGGATAGGTGAGTTTGTATTCCTCCAGCGACCGCTTCCCAAGCCACAACAGCGCCTGTGTCACCTCCGCCGGGGGCGGCGCTGACTGCGGCGGCGCATTTGGTGCAGGGGTTGCCGCCGCCACTTCGGCCGTGCCCGGGGCCGCGGCACTCGCCGCGGTTTCAACTGGTGCCGGTGCCGTCGGCGCCGGTTCCGCTCCACCAACTGCCGGACCATCCGCACTTGTGCTGGCTTCCGCTGGCGCCGGGGTAACCATTGCGGGCCCTTTCTCCCCTGCCCCTTGAAGCGGTGGCGCCAGTTCCGGGGCGGTGGCCAGGATGGTCTGTGCAGATACCGGCTCGACCGCCGCCGCCGGTGCCTTGAGCCGGATCTCCACGTACTTCAATGATGAAAACATGACCATGCCCAAAAGAATCAGTGCGCCGAGGACCTGCTTGGCGCGGCGCTCGCGGGTGGCGCTGGAAACGGCGCCGGCATCGAAAGTGCCGGTCTCCGACAGGCGTTGGACACGGCGTCGTACCTCGCGGAGTTTGGAAATGGCGTGAATAAGGGCCTCGGCGTCGGGAAAGCGATCCTCGCGCCGTTTCGCCATCATCCGGTCCAGCAGCGGTTGCATGTCGGCACATTCCGCCGGCAGGCGCGGGATGGGCGCCTGTTTGTGCTGGATGATGATGTCGATGACGGAATTGGAAAGGAATGGTTTCTTGCCGGTCAGCATCTCGTGGAAAATGCAGCCGAGGCTGTATATGTCGGCGCGGCCGTCGGTCTTGATGCCGTCCGCCTGTTCCGGACTGACGTAGTTCGGACTGCCAAGAAAAATGCCGGTGGAGGTGAGGTCGGCCTCGGTATCCACCTGCTTGGCGATGCCGAAGTCGGTAAGCAACGGCGTGTGTTCGTCGCGGAACAGGATGTTGGCCGGTTTCACGTCACGATGCACGATGCCATGCTTGTGTGCCTCGGCCAGCGCACTGGCGACCTTGGCCAGGTAATCGAGGGCCTCGTCCGTGGTGACTGGCAACTCCATGCGTTGCTTCAGGTCGCCGCCCTGCACGTACTCCATGGAGATGTAAAGCGAACTGTCGGCGAGACCGATGTCGTAAATGGTGATGATATTGGGATGGCGCAGGGAGGCGATGATGCGCCCCTCGGCGATGAAGCGCTCGATGAGATCCTCCGTACGCTGGTCGGTGACCTGGTCGAGGATTTTCAGCACCACCGGCCGATGCAGGGACTCCTGGATGGCCAGGTACACCGTGGCCATGCCACCTTTACCGATCAGCCGCTGGATGCGGTACCCGGGGATCTCCATAATTCCGGATTATATCAGGGTGATTCACGCGGTCGTTCTGTGATGGATACCCGAACAACAGGTGCCGCCATGCGCAATGTACGTATCCATGTGGAAACCCCCCTGAATACCGGGGCCGAGGTGGTGCTGCCTGCAGAGACCGCACACCATGTGGCCGTGGTATTGCGGCTCCGCGTCGGCGCCATGCTGGAATTATTCGATGGTACAGGCGGGAGCCATCGCGGCCGGGTCCTGGCCGCGGGCAGGCGTTCCGTCACCATTCAGCTGGAAACCTTCGATCCGCAGGAACGCGAATCGGCCCTGCCGGCCACGCTGGTGCAGGGGGTTTCCCGCGGACAACATATGGACTACACGTTGCAAAAGGCGGTGGAGCTGGGGGTGGCGCGCATTGTCCCGGT
>CAYMXG010000208.1:0-4856 GCA_964394115.1 uncultured Enterobacteriaceae bacterium
GCGGCGGTCATCATGGAAGAGCGCTGGCACCTGCGCAAATCCAAGCCGGTGATGGTGGCGGCCGGACTCATCTGGGGCCTGATCGCCGGCGTTTATACCATGCATGGCGACAAGCACACCGTGGCGGAGGCAGTACGCCACAACCTGCTGGAGTACGGCGAGTTGTTCCTGTTCCTGCTTGCCGCCATGACCTACATCAATGCCATGGAGGAACGCGGGCTGTTTCTGGCCCTGCGCGGCTGGCTGGTGTCGCGGAATTTTTCGTTGCGCGCCATTTTCTGGCTCACCGGTCTGCTGGCATTTTTCATTTCCCCGGTGGCGGACAACCTGACCACGGCCCTGTTGATGTCCACGGTGGTCATGACGGTCGCCGGGAACAATGTCCCCTTTGTCGTTGTGTCCTGCATCAGCATCGTCGTGGCCGCCAATGCCGGTGGGGCATTCAGCCCCTTCGGCGACATCACCACGCTGATGGTCTGGCAGAGAGGCCACGTGCATTTCGCGGAATTTTTTGCGTTATTCCTCCCCGCGGTTGTGAACTGGCTGGTTCCGGCTGCGTTGATGAGCCGCGCCGTGCCACACGCCCATCCTGCCCCGCTGCAGGAGACGGTGTATTTGCGCCATGGCGCGCTGGTAATTGTCGTTCTGTTTTTTTTCACCATCGCGCTGGCGGTCCTGGGCCACAACTTCCTGCACCTGCCGCCGGTACTGGGCATGATGACCGGCCTGGGAATCCTGAAGTTGTATGGCCATTACCTGAACCGGCGCGATGTGCGGTTGATGCCCGCCACAGGAGGACCGGCCGGCGCCGCTGAGCCAGTTGATTTCGGCGAGCAGCCCCTGGCAGGCCTCGGCTCCGGACCGGCACAAATCCAGCGGCACCATCGCGACGCATTCAACATCTTCACCGCCCTGCAGCGCGCCGAGTGGGACACGTTGATGTTCTTCTACGGCGTCATCCTGTGCGTGGGAGGTTTGGGGACACTGGGCTATCTTGCCGTCGTATCGCAGTTTCTTTTCCTGGATTTGGGACCGACCACGGCGAACATCCTCATTGGCGTCCTGTCCGCAATTGTCGACAACATCCCGCTTATGTATGCCGTACTGACCATGAACCCCGACATGTCGCTTGCACAGTGGTTGCTGGTAACCCTCACCACCGGCGTGGGCGGTTCACTGCTCAGCATCGGCTCCGCCGCCGGCGTCGGCGTCATGGGCCAGGCGCGCGGAATGTATACGTTTTTCTCACACCTCAAATGGAGTTGGGCGATAGCGCTCGGATATGCAGGAAGCATATGGGTGCACCTTATGCTTAATGGGTAGAGTGAACTACCTGCCGATTACTGCGCAGGTCTGCGACTCCCCCCGCGCTTTCCCGCCCGCCCCAGTGTCGGCCTATCCTCAACCTGTTGAGTCCTGAACGCCGTGCCGGGCCTGCGCTTGCCTTCATGCAATTTCCCGGTGCCGCGCGGCTGCACGGCCGGCACCAGTTGTTGGCGCTGGCTGCCGATCAGGTCGGTGCGGCCCATGCGCTTTAGCGCAATGCGCAACATGGGCCAGTTCTCCGCATCGTGATAACGGAGAAATGCCTTGTGCAGGCGCCGGACGCGCAGACCCTTGGGCACAATGACTTCCTCACTGTCGCGAGTGACCTTGCGCAGCGGGTTCTTGCCGGTGTGATACATGGCAGTGGCCGTGGCCATCGGCCCGGGCAGGAACGCCTGCACCTGGTCGGCGCGAAAGCGATTGCGCTTCAACCACAATGCCAGCTCCAGCATGTCTTCGTCCGTAGTGCCGGGATGGGCGGCAATGAAATAGGGGATCAGGTATTGTTCCTTGCCGGCCGCCTTTGAGTACTTGTCGAACAATTCCTTGAAGCGGTCATAGGCGCCGATACCGGGCTTCATCATCTTCGACAGCGGCCCCTCGCTGATGGATTCCGGCGCGATTTTCAGGTAACCGCCCACGTGATGGGTAACCAGTTCCTTCACGTACTCCGGCGATTCCAGCGCCAGGTCATAGCGCACGCCGGAGGCGATGAGCACCTTTTTGACACCCGCCACCGCACGGGCGCGCCGGTACAATTTGATCAGCGGCGCATGATCCGTGTTCAGGTTCTTGCAGATGCCGGGATAGACGCAGGACGGCCGCCGGCAGGCCGATTCGATGTCCTTGCTCTTGCAATGGATGCGGTACATGTTCGCGGTGGGCCCGCCCAGGTCGGAGATCACGCCGGTAAAGCCGGGCACATTGTCGCGAATCGCCTCAATCTCCCGGATCACGGAATCCTCGGAGCGGCTCTGGATGATCCGCCCCTCATGCTCGGTGATTGAACAAAACGTGCAGCCGCCGAAGCAGCCGCGCTGGATGGCGATGGAAAACCGGATCATCTCGTAGGCGGGGATGCGCGCCACGCCGTAGGCAGGATGGGGCGTACGCTGGTACGGCAACTCGTACACGCGATCAAACTCGCTGGTGGTGAGCGGGATCGGCGGCGGATTCAGCCACACGTCCCGATCGCCGTGCCGTTGCACCAGCGTCCGGGCATTGCCCGGATTGGATTCCACATGCACCACACGCGACGCATGGGCATAGAGCACCTTGTCCTCGCACACCTGCTCATAGGACGGCAGACGCACCACGCTGTGTCCGCGATCGGCGTTGGGCACGGCGCGATGGAAGCGCAGGACTTTTACCCCCTCTCCCCGGCCCTCTCCCCCGCAAGCGGTGGAGAGGGGGACATTCGCGGGGGGCGCGCCTGCCGCCGGGGCATTGGCGGCCAGCCGCTGTGCCTCGGAGGCGTACGGGTCCACGGGCGGATTCAATGCGCCCGGCGTGTCCACGTGGGTGGAATCGATCTCAATCCAGCCTTCCGGGGTGCCTTTACTCACGCATACCGTGCCGCGCACATTGGTGATGGCGTCAATGGACTCGCCGGCGGCAAGACGGTGGGCGATCTCGCATACCTGCCGCTCGGCATTGCCATAGACGAGCATGTCCGCCTTGGCGTCCAGCAACACGGACCGGCGCACCTTCTCCGACCAGTAATCATAGTGGGCGGTGCGCCGCAACGAGGCCTCGATGCCACCAATGACGATGGGGACATCCCCGAAGGCCTCCCGCGCGCGCTGCGCATAGACAATCACCGAGCGATCCGGGCGCTTGCCCCCCTCCGCGCCCGGCGTATAGGAATCGTCGCGGCGGATGCGCCGATCCGAGGTGTAGCGGTTGACCATGGAATCCATGTTGCCGGCGGTGATGCCGAAGAACAGCGCCGGACGGCCCAACGCCCGGAACGGTTCGGCGCTGCGCCAGTCCGGCTGCGCGATGATGCCGACGCGGAATCCCTGCGCCTCCAGCAACCGGCCGATGATGGCCATGCCGAAGCTGGGCAGATCCACGTAGGCGTCGCCACTGACCAGGATGATGTCGCATTCATCCCAACCCAACTCGTCCATTTCCGCCCGTGACATGGGCAGGAACGGCGCCGGCGTCAGGCGCTCGGCCCAGTGCTTGCGATAGCTGAACAGGGGTTTTGCTGCTTGCATGTCAGTGCAACAGGTTCATGGCCGTGGTGATCAACAGCGCGTTGATAAAATCGATGAAAATCGTGCCGACGATGGTCACCACGAAAAACGCGCGTGGGGACGCCCCATACTTCCGCACCAGTTCGCCCATGCAGGCCATGGCATTGGCGGTCGTACCCATCATGAACCCGAAGTAACCGGTGGCGGTGACCGCTGCGTGATAGTCCCGGCCCATGATGCGAAACACCACCGCCCAGCACAATATCGCCAGGATCACGATCTGCCCGCACAGGATGAACAGCACCGGCAGCGCCAGGTTCACGATTTCCCACAGCTTCAGACCCAGCAGTGCCAGCACGATGAAAAGCTCCAGCGCGATGGTGCCGATTTCGTCCATGCGCGCCGGCGTGATGTGCCCGCCGGAAAAGGCATCATCCACGTTGCGGATAAGGGCAGCGCAAATCATCGGTCCGATGTACACGGGCAGCGTGACATCCAGCGCGCTGAAGCCGGTATTGACGAAAGTGCCGAGCCCCAGCGCCAGGCAGACAACGACCACCGTGGACATCCAGCTTGCCGGCGGACCGCCGGTGCCCACCTCGACCACTACCACGGCTGCGTCGGCATTGACCGGCTGCGCCAGCCGGTGCTTCTGAATCAGCCGTCCGCCGATGTGCCCGCCCAACAATCCGCCCACGACGATGCCGAACATGGCCGCGCCCACACCCAGCGCGGTTGCCGATTGCACCCCCATGGCCTCGAAACTCGGGCCGAACGCCAGCGCCGTTGCCGGTCCGCCGGTAAGTGACACCGCACCGGGGATCAAGCCGAGCAGCGGATTCAGTCCGAGTGCGGTGGCGATGCCGACGCCCCACAGGATCTGCAGGATCAGGCCCAGCACCGCAATGCCGAGGAATATCATCACCTCGCGTCCGCCCAGCCGCAGTAACTGGAGACTGGCGTTCATGCCTATGGTTACAAAGAACGTCACCATCAGGATGTCCCGGACCGTGGTGTCGAATTCCACGCCGATCCCCTGCCCATGCAGGATCAGGACCCCGATCGCGTACACCAGTCCGCCGACGATGGAAGGCGGAATGTGCATGCGTCCCAGGGCCGGTATGCGCCGGGTAATGGCATGCCCCAGCACCACGCCCAGGGCGGCGAGTCCCAGTAACTGGAATGCGGAGAGTTTGATCAGAAGCATTACATCCCTCGGAGTATCTGGTATCTGGGGTCGGTATTTGGGGTCAGGTCTTGCAATCATGCACGCCCGTTCGAATGTTTGTGCCAGGCGACAAAGCCCGGCGTGCGTGCATGATTGCAAGA
>CAYMXG010000209.1:0-4853 GCA_964394115.1 uncultured Enterobacteriaceae bacterium
CCCGCATTTCGGTCCGCATGCGCGAAACGTCGTCCGGATGAATTAAATGCCCGATTTTGACGCGGCCGGAGATGAAATCCTCCGGCGTATATCCCGTCTGTTGAAAGACTGCGCCACTGGCGAAATCCATGGTCCAGTTGGCATCGTGGTGCGTCCGATATGCCACGCCCTGCAGGTTTTCCACCAGGGCGGTCAACTTGCGATGGCTTTCACGGCCCTGGACTTCGGCGTCCCGGCGGGCCTGTAATTCCTTCTCAACCTGGTCGGCCATGGCATCGAAGGCGGCGCCGATGCGGGAGATTTCGTCGTTCCCGCGAAAGCCGGTGCGCACGCCGAATTGGCCCTCGGCAAAGGCGCGGGTGGTCTGCAACAGGCTTTGCATCCGCCTGGTTAAATAGACGCGCAGAAATCCGACCAGCAACAGGCTGAATGCCATCAGGCTGCCTGCCCGCACCAGCGTCTGGTTGCGGATGTCCGCCAACGCACGTTGCTTGATCAGCGAGACGTCGCGCTGTTCATAAAGTATTCCAATGCGCTGCGGCTGTGCCGCACCCGGTTCCGCGCCGAGCGTGACGGGATGGATGCCGACCGCAAGATTTCCGTCCGGCAGGAAGTTTATCCAGCCCTTCAAATCCTGTTGCACGGCCGGAAGCGCCGGGATGATCTGCGTCCGGGCCGCATCATCCAGCAGCCGGCCCAGTGCTTCGTGCAGCGCGAGGCCTTTCAAATCCTGCCGTGGCGAAGCGATAACACGGCCGGTGTCGTCGGCGACCAGGCCTTCTTCTATCTCGTAGCGGTCGACCCGGGCGTTAAGTTCGCGTTCGACCTGGTCCAGGGCGCCGGTTGAGTAAAGGTACTCGATCGATTCCTTCAGTGAGGTGAGTTCCCGAGTCATGCGTTCCGTGGTTCTGCTTTCAATGGCCGCGAATTCGGAACGGTAATGCGTGACGCCGTCCCACAAGCCGAAGATGACTGCAAACAGGATTACCGACAGTGGCAAGCCGATATTCAGGGGCAGCGACAGGCGGCGCTTCAGTTCGGCAATAATGCCGCCTGTGTCGGCCGTGTGCGGTACGGCGGTCTCCCGGATTTGGTCCCGGGGATGAAGAACAGTGCCGGACCCACGGGCGGGAAGATCACTCAATTCAGGATTTCCCGGTCAACCCAGGCCGCGGAAATTGGATTGGGTTGTGTTCGAAGGATCCGGATTGTCCGGCGCAGTAACGCACTTCATGCGCCGGCCATGATCGCGATGCATGGAAGCTTTCTTTTTTGGTCCTCATTCGGGCTGCGCCCACGGCGCCAGCGAGGTCTGCCCGCAGGATAGCGAATGTTCGCAGACCTCTCTAGCAATCCCCCCGGCAGCCGCGTCGCCGGGGATTATTCCGTCGTGCCAGTCAACGACGTAATTCGCTGGCTAATCAATTGGTTGGCGTGTAACAAAAAAATGACATTTGATTTGATGCCGACGGGCAAATGCAAAAGATCGTGAATACCGCCTAGATCACCTTTTTCCTCCGCAGCATCGTGATTTCATCGTTGTCCTTCCCCAGCATTTCCCGCAACACATGATTTGTATCTTCTCCCAACATGGGCGGCGCCTTGAGATATTCCACCGGCGTGCTTGAGAATTTCATCGGGCTGGCGACGCCGGGGACCTTCACGCCGAGCGCGTGGTCCAGTTCGATCTGCATGCCCCGATGCCGTACCTGGGGATCTTCGAAAACCCCGGCAATGGTGTTGATGGGTCCGCAGGGCACATTGGCGTCATTCAACAGCCTCATCCATTCCGCGCTGCTGCGCGAAGGGATGACCTTCTCCAGCGCATCCACCAATGGCTTGCGATTGACGATGCGATCGGGGTTGGAACGAAAGCGCGGGTCCTGCGCCAGTTCCGGGCAGCCAGCGGTTGCGCACAAGCGCTGAAACTGGCCATCGTTGCCCACGGCGATGATCACGAAACCATCGGCAGTCGGGAACGGCTGGTATGGAACCAGGTTTGGGTGCTGCGCGCCGGTGCGCCGGGGCACCTTCCCGCCGATCAGGTAATTCATCGCCTGGTTGGCGAGCCAGCCGACCTGCGTATCCAGCAGGGCCATGTCAATGTATTGACCGAGGCCGGACTGTGTACGGTGGTGGAGGGCGGCGAGGATGGCGATGGCGGCATACATGCCGGTGGTCAGATCGCTGACGGCGACACCCACGCGCTGTGGTCCGGCGCCGGGTTCGCCGTCGGCATTGCCGGTGATGCTCATGAGTCCGCTCATACCCTGGATTAAATAGTCGTAGCCCGGGTTCTCCGCCTTGGGTCCGGTCTGGCCGAAGCCGGTGATGGAGCAATAGATGAGTGCCGGATGCTGTTCACACAAATCCGCGTAGCCCAGGCCCTTCTTCGCCAGGCCTCCGGCCGTGAAGTTTTCCAGCAGCACATCCGCGCGGGCCGCCAGGTCCAGCACGATCTGCCGTCCCTCCGGCTGCGCGATGTCCACGGTCACGGAGTATTTGCCGCGATTGCAGCCAAGGTAATAGGCCGATTCGCCGGTCGGCGTGCCGTCGCGATCCATGAGCCAGGGCGGTCCCCATTGCCGGGTTTCATCGCCGACGCCCGGCCGTTCCACCTTGATAACCTCGGCGCCCAGGTCCGCCAGGATCTGGGTGCACCAGGGCCCGGCCAGCACCCGGCTCAAATCCAAAACGCGAATGCCTGCCAACGGTCCTGCCATTAGCCATTCTCCTTATATCTGTATCAAAGGCGCCGCGCGGGCAGTGTCACAGTCTGTCATTCCAAGCGCAGCCGGTTTGTCATCCCGAACGAGCCCATTCGCATTCGCCCAGGGCAGGCTCCGCGAGGAGGGATCTTGTGGTTCAGAAACTGCAAGATTCCTCGGTCTCTGCTCCCGGCTCGACTCTACCGGGTACGTCCCTGTACCCGTCCCTTCGGTCGGAATGACCCAGGCGCGCTCGGAATGACAGATTCAAACTGGGTCAACGCCGCCGCGGTTTGCGCGTTGCAACATGCACTGCCCCATGGCAAGGTTGTGCCCTGCCGTGGCCGGTTTTCGCATTGCTGCACGCAAGGTAAGGGCCGGAAAGGAATTTGTACATCGGAGGCCATACGTGAAGGAAGCGTTATGAAGGATTTCAGCAAGGATTCCGTAGTCCTGGGCATCGTCGGTGCGGGCATCATGGGCCGGGGCATTGCCCAGGTGGCCGCGGCGGCGGGCATGGAGGTGATGCTGTTCGACACCAACAGCGCCATGGTGCAAACGGCGTGGGATTTTGTCGGCAGCATGTTTGCGCGGGCGGCGGAAAAAGGCCGCATGACATCGGCCGACGCCACTGCCGCCAGCAAGCGCGTGCACCCGGCTGCCACACTGGTGGAGTTTTCCCGCTGTGATCTCGTCATCGAGGCCATCATCGAGAAACTGGAGGTCAAGCAGCCGCTGTTCCGCGAGCTGGAATCCATTGTTCCGGATCACTGCATTCTTGCGACCAACACATCTTCCCTGTCCGTGACTGAAATCGCCGCCGGTTGCAGGCGCCCGGAGCGCGTGGCTGGCTGTCACTTCTTCAATCCGGTGCCGTTGATGAAGCTGGTGGAAGTGATCGGCGGCGAGCGCACCGACGCCCGTATCGTGGCCGCGCTCGAAACCTGGGTAAGGCGGATCGGGCACACGCCGGTGCCGGTCGTGGATTCGCCCGGATTCCTGGTGAATCACGTCGGCCGCGGCCTGGTTACCGAGGGCCTGCGCATCCTGTTCGAGAACATCACCGAAACGCATGTGGTGGATCGCATCATGCGCGACTGCGCTGGTTTCCGCATGGGGCCGTTCGAGCTGATGGACCTTACCGGCCTGGACGTGACGTTCCCCGTCTCCGAGCAGGTCTACAACCAGTTCTTTCATGAGCCGCGCCTGAAACCCACGCCCATGCAACGGCGGCGGTTTCTTGCCGGAATGCTGGGCCGCAAGAGCGGGCGCGGTTTCTATGCCTATGACGGTGACGATCGCATCGAACCGCCGGAGCCGGCAGCGCCGCCCGTTGCGAAGGGCGTCAAGTTCTGGGTCAGCCGCGCCCAGCCCACACTCGGAAAGAAACTGAAATTATCGCTCAGGGAAACCGCCGTGCCTTTGGACAATGGCAAAAAGCCCGGCCGCGCCAGCATCGCGCTGGTGACGCCGCTGGGCCTGGATGCGACCACGGCCACCCTGGATGAGAAATTGCCGCCCGCCCGCACCATCGCGGTGGACATGCTGCTGGAAACGGGCAAACGGATGACGTTGATGCCGAATCCGGCCACCGGGATTGATGTGATAAATAATGCCTGGGCTGCACTGGGCAAGGGCGGGCGCAACGTGTCCGTCATCCGGGACAGCGGCGGCTTCGTCGGCCAGCGCATGATCGCCGCCATCGTCAACACCGCCTGCGACATCGCCCAGCAGGGCATTGCAACCCCGGCGAACATTGATGTGGGCGCAAAATTGGGCCTGGGTTATCCCAGGGGCCCGCTGGAACTGGGTGACACCGTCGGCCCGGCGGTGGTGCTGGAGATCCTGGAAAACCTGCAGCGCGTCTACGCCGATCCACGTTACCGGCCGAGTCCCTGGCTGAGCAGGAGGGCGAGGTTGGGGATGTCGTTGCTGGAAGATGAAGGTGGTAGGTAGTAGATGTCATTCATAACCGTAGTGTGTCAGGAGCTTCCACTGTGAACGAAGTCTACATATTCAACGGCATCCGCACCCCCTTCGGTCGCCACGGCGGCGCGCTCGCCAGGATTCGCACCGATGAACTGCTGGCCGGCTGCATTCGCGAGGTGGTGAAACGCGCGGGCATTGACGGCAGCCTGATTGAGG
>CAYMXG010000210.1:0-736 GCA_964394115.1 uncultured Enterobacteriaceae bacterium
ATGAAACATTGTACGTGATCGATCCCGCCACGCCGGAACCCGCCGAACAGGCACGCCTGTTCCACCAGATGGACACGATGCAGTCTGAAGGCGCCCGCTTCAAGGGCATCCTGCTGACTCATCATCATGTGGATCACGTGGGCGCCGTGAATGCCGTCAGCCGGCGTTACGGGCTGGAAGTGCGAGCCCATGCACTGACCTACCCCAGGGTGTCCGGGGATTACTTGCGCGGCCCGCCGTTGCAGGATGGCGACCACATCGAGCTGGGAACGGCCCCGGATGGCACGCCGGGCTGGCATCTCAATGTGATCCATACGCCCGGGCACGCCGTGGATCATCTGTGCTTTATCGACAGCCGTTACCACGCAGCGGTCGTCGGAGACATGCTGTCCACCATTTCAACGATTCTGATCGATCCGCCCGAGGGGCACATGCGCACCTACCTGGACAGCCTGCGCCGATTACTGGGCGAGCCCATCAAAACCCTGATCCCCGCCCACGGGCTGGCGCACCGCGACGGCCACGCGCTGATTCACGAGTACCTCGACCATCGGCGCATGCGCGAGGAGCAGGCGCTGGCGGCATTGACGGAAACGGGCCAGTCCGTGGAAACGCTGGTGCCCGTGATTTACACCACCACGCCGCCGGAGATGTTTCCGCTTGCGGCCCGTTCACTGCTGGCCGAGCTCATTAAACTGCGCGAGGAAGGCCGCTGCGAGGAAACCACCACCGGCTG
>CAYMXG010000210.1:746-4850 GCA_964394115.1 uncultured Enterobacteriaceae bacterium
ATTTATCCCGCCGCGATGTCGGCGGCCGGCTAAAGCCGGCCCTACTTACAGCAACCGCTCGTCGATCTGCACCTGCGGCTCGATGTTGGTGAACTTCGGCACGTCACCCATGATCTCGGCGGCATGCGGCCCGAAGGCCTTTTCGAATGCCGGCACGTCGTCAAAAAACAGGCTGGCCGTGGTGACAAAGCCCGCCGGTTTGCCGCCCGGTGCGCCCACACCCTTGAATACGCGCACGTCCTTCAACGCCGCACCCAGTTTCTGCTTCACCATCGGCATGTGGGTCTTCAGGTAGTAGTCGTAATTGAAGGTGCCGCCGGCCTTGTTCGGGTACATCACGATTACACGAATCATGTATTGCTCCTCCAGTTGAAAAGATTTTATTTCACGGTAAAGACAAACACCCCGTCCCAATCAGCGCCGGGCGGGTTCTTGCGAAAATAGGCGAGCCGATCCAGGTATATCTGGTAAAGCGGCTTTTCGCCGTACTGCTGCTGCATCTGCTTGAACAGGGTCTCCGCCTGATCCCAGTGCTGGGTACGGTACTCGCGCAGCGCGGCGCCGTGCAATTCAAGTTCCTGCTGCTCCTCGTTACTGACCCCGTCCGTTTCCGCCAGCGGTTCGTAAATGGCAATGGGTTTGTGCTTGCCCTTGACCTGCACCAGGTCCAGTTCCCGGAATACGTAGTCCGGCAGGGCCTTGACCACGTTCTCGCCCACGATTAAATCAACCCCATACTGCTTGGTCAATCCTTCCAGCCTTGATCCCAGGTTCACCTCATCGCCTATGAGCGTGTACGCAGTGCGAAACTTCGATCCCATGTTGCCGACACTCATGATGCCGGTATTGATGCCCACGCCGATGGCCAGCCGCGGCCAGCCGCGGCTTTCGAAGTCATCCTGCAACGCATACATCTTTTCCACCATCGCCAGTCCCGCCATCAGCGCATGCCGTGCGTGCTGCTCGTCCCGCACCGGGGCGCCCCAGAACGCCATGATGGCGTCACCCATGTACTTGTCGATGGTGCCGCGATGCTGATGGATGACCGACGTCAGGTGCGTCAGGAACTCATTCATCAATGACGACAGTTCCTTCGGGGTCAGGCCTTCGGACAAGGTCGTAAATCCACGCACGTCGGAAAACAACACCGTCAACTCCCGCTCTTCCGCGTCGGCCTTGTAGGCGCCCGGATCCTCGCTCATCTCCTCAACCAGTTCCGGTGGAACATATTGGCCAAACAGTTCGGTAATGAGACCCTTGTTGCGCCGCTCAAAAAAGAATCCATAGCTCATATTGATCAGGAACTGGAACAGGATCAGGATAATCGTGGCGGCAATCGGCACCACGGTGTTGCCCTGTTGCCAGACCGCGTAGTTCACCGCCACGGAACCCAGCAGCAGGCTGCCGGCAAATGCCATGGACCACAGCGGCGTGAGGAACGGGATCGATATCATGATGGCGACGCCTGCCACAAGAATGTTCACGAACTCCACACCGCGCACCCACGCCGGCCGTTGCTTGATGTTGTTGTCGAGAATACCGGCAATCACATTGGCATGAATCTCCACGCCCGGATACTTGTTCTGAACCGGCGTGGCGCGCAGGTCGAACAAGCCCGGTGCGGAGGTGCCGACCAGAACGATGGCGTCCTCGAGCACGGTGGCATCGGCGCGGCGGTGCAATACATCGCTGGCGGATACGTAGGGGAAACTGCTTTTGCGGCCACGGTAGGTGACCAGCGCCTGGGACGCCGCATCCACCGGGATGGTGACCCGCCCCATTATTAGCGCCTCCAGTTTTTCATAGTTGCCGGTGACGTCGGTGACAAACACCGGTTCGATTTCGTCTGTGCCCAGCACCCGGCGCGCCATGGCCAGGGACAGGGATTCGTACAGATTTCCGTCAAATCGCTGCAGCATCGGCACCCGGCGCACGATGCCGTCGGCGTCGATGCTGGGATTGAAATGACCCGCGCCCATCGCGCTGTCCTGGAATTCGCGCAGGTTTGCGCCGTAGCCAAAGGCCTGCGGAATATCCTTCGCAGTCGGGAACCCGGCGCCATCGAATACCGGCGGTGGCAGCGCACCGCTGCGGATGTCGCTGCTGCCAATGCCGGCCTGGCCGAAGTAATAACCCAGTATCACCGGACGCCCGGCCATGCTGCGGGCAAAGATGCCGTCGTAGTTGAGACGTTCGCGCAGTGTGTCCAGCTGCCGGTGAAAATCCGTGTCCTGGGACAGCTCGCCCTGCGCCAGTTGCTCCAGTATCCCCAGTCCCGAACTGGTGTCCGGCTCCGCGAACAGCACGTCAAACCCGATCAGGGCAACGTGGTATTCATCGAACAGGTTGTCCAGCAACTGCGCCATCCGATTCCGGCTCCACGGCCAGCGGCCGTCTTCGGCAAGGCTTTTTTCATCAATATCCACGATAACGATACGCGGATCCTGGCCGGGCTCCATGCTGACCAGCATGCGCGCGTCATAGGCGTAGTTTTCCAGGAATCCGATCAGCGGCAGGGGCAGCAACCCGGCGGAATGGGCCAGAAAAACACCGAGCAGGACGAAGTTGAGCGCAATACGCACGTCATTGCGCTGGAATTTCTGCAGCAGGTTCATGGAAATGACCCGGGACAGACCCTAAGGTATCACCACGAATCGCCGAATTGGATCAATGAATTGCCGCATCCTGTCTGCTTGGTAGGGTGGATTGAGCGAAGCGAAATCCACCGGCTTATGGTGGTTCGGCCACAATGCATGCTATCGGCGGGTTTCGCTTTGCTCAACCCGCCCTACATTTCGGAATTTCGATATTTCTAACGCATGCGCGGCTGCGGAATGTTGATCCGCTGCACCGACTGGATTGAACGCAGGATGCTGTTCACTATCTCCAGCTTCATGCGCCGCGGCGGAGAGGGCGGGCTGAACTGATCCGGCACCTCGGTGCCATAGCCGGGCTGGTTGATGGACACGGACCCATACTGGTTTGCGACGACAATACTCGTCGGCGTCGGATCCCCTTCCGGCTCCAGCAGGATCACCGTGGCACTGGTCGCATCCGCCTTGCCGGCCACATTGGTGCCGCGGATGCCGATGGTGGCCACTGACGTGTTGACCTCCATGGCCTCCGGTTTTTCACTGGCGATCAGACCCGACACAAAGCGGAAGGTGCCCTTGACGATGCGGCTGGTCATGCCGTTCTCCCCGGCCGGATCCTGGTAGCTGAATTTCTCCACGCTCAATTCCGATTCCTCGCCCAGGAAAAACACTGTCTCATCCATGAACTTGAGCTTGGCGGCGGAATTGGACTCGGTGCGGATCACGTCGCTGACGAAGAATGCCGCGCCCTTCTCCAGCGCGCGCGCAGTCTCGGCGCCGGCTTGCGCCGAGGCGGTGCCCTTGACGGTTTCCACCTCCCCGGCAGTGGTTGCCGCCTGTGCGGCGTACATGGGCGCGATCAAAAGGGCAGCCGCCAGAATCATTGCCGGTCTGCCGGCAACAAGCTTATAGAATGTCATTGTGCTCAACTCCCTGGATGGGAAAGAAATGCGTGCAGCCATTGTACTTTGGAGGGGACTGATTGCTGAGAGGTTCCTTTCCCGGTATGACATTCGACACATGGCACTCAGTATTCTGCTTGGCCTGGCGGGCTGTGCGCAGTCCCCGGCGGGCATGGAAACCGCCGCCGCACAGGCAAAAGCAGCTGGTTTTGTCGCCAAAACCCTCGATGCCGGGAAATTCGAATTACTTGCGCTGCAAAGATTCGCCCCCGACCCGGGCCGGATTCTGACCGTTTACATTGAGGGAGACGGCCGGGCCTGGCGGCGCAGGAATCAACCTTCCGCCGATCCCACACCCCGGGACTCAGTGGCGCTGCAGCTGGCGATGCGGGATCCGGGTCCGGCAGTGCTGTATCTGGCCCGTCCCTGCCAGTTTCAGCCGCTGCCGCTGCCAGCGGCATGCGATGTGAGCGTTTGGACCAGTCACCGATACTCGGAAACAGTCATCACTGGCATGAATGCGGCCATCACCGAGGCGGCCACGGGATTCGACAAGGTGGCGTTGGTGGGTTATTCCGGCGGGGGCTCAGTGGCCGCATTGGTGGCCG
>CAYMXG010000211.1:0-4824 GCA_964394115.1 uncultured Enterobacteriaceae bacterium
GCCACGATGTCCGCCAGTTTTCCGGGAGCCACGCTGCCGAGATCCTTGTCGCGGCGCAGGACCCGGGCCGCCTGCAGCGTCGCAGCCCGGATCGCCTCCAGCGGCGGCATGCCGGCGTCGACCATGTAGCCGAATTCCATGGCATTCTGCCCGTGCGGGTAGACACCGGCATCGGTTCCGAATGCGATCTTCACGCCGTCCTTATACGCGGCGGCAAGGGTCGCCTGGATCTGGGGTCCGACCATCGCCGCCTTGGCGCGGATGATCTCCGGGAAATACCCGGGTTCCCCGGCCTTTTTAGCCACCCACTTGCCCGCCGAAACTGTCGGCACGTACCAGGTACCGTGTTCCTTCATCAGCTGCCGCGCCTCGTCATCCATGAAGGTACCGTGTTCAATGGAATCGACTCCGGCACGAATGGCGCGCTTCATACCCTCCGCGCCGTGGGCGTGGACTGTCACCGGCAGGTTGTAATCATGGGCGGTCTCCATGACTGCCGCCAGTTCATCGGTGGTGAACTGCGGATTGTCGCCGCTCTTTGCCAGGCTGAGCACGCCGCCGGTCACCGTAAGTTTGATCACATCCGCACCCTCCTTGTAGCGCTGCCGCACGGCTTTGCGCGCATCATCCGCGCCGTTGAGGACTCCCAGCTCCGGGCCGGGGTCGCCCATGTATTCGTGCCGCAGGCCATTGGTCGGATCGGAATGCCCGCCAGTGGTGGCCAGGCCGGCACCGGCGGTAAAGATGCGCGGACCCTTGATGTTGCCGGCCTCAACGGCGCGGCGCATCGCATACGTGACCCCATGCTCCTTTTCACCGAGATTGCGCACCGAGGTAAATCCGGCCAGCAGCGTGCGTTCGGCGAACGGGATCGCCCGCAGCGCGTAATCGGCCTGTTCCATGAAAAAATACTCGCTGTGGTACTTGGGCGAGAACTCGTCCGCAATATGCACGTGCAGGTCAATCAGCCCGGGCATCACCGTGTGCGCGCGCAGGTCCAGCAATTGCTGGCCGGAACGGGCCGCAATGAAGCCTGGGCGCACGTCGCTGATGTGGTTGCCGTCCGTGACGATGCTCACCTGCTCCCGGACTTCCCCGGCCACCACGTCCACGAACCGGCCGGCGTGGATGACATATCCGGCCGCAGAGGCCGCGGATGTTGCGACCAACAGCGCGGCCGCAACCATCGATTCCCAAACTCTATTTTTCTTCATCACCATATTCACGTGCCGAGACTTGCATTAACGATGAACAATCGTAGGGTGGGTTAGCGCAGCGTAACCCACCTTGGAAACTAGAACCGGTCTCAAAATTGCTGCGCTTGCCGATGCTGCGTTGAAAACGGACTCGAAATGCTCATTGACTGGCGTGTCAACTCCGCTTATTCGTCCGTTTTCGCCTGGTCTCGCCTGCGCTCGCCAATTTTGAGACCGGTTCTAGTCAGTTGTGCCGATCATGATGCTCGAGGCCTTTACAATGGCATTCACCTGCATCCCGATTTTCAGTTCCAGGTCTTCAACTGAGTTCTTTGTCACGATGGAGATGATCTGTTGCCCGTCAGCCAGTTCCAGCACCACCTCGGCGCTGACTATCCCCTGGTGGATCTCCTTTACCTTGCATTTGATGAAATTTCTGGCACTTGTCTTCATTGTCCTTTCACCTGCCGATGGACCGCGAGTGACGGCTCTGCATGCATTCCCGGCTGTTGCCCACCGCTGCAAATCAGCTGGAATCCTGCTGCCGCAATGGTGGTCAGTATGGGCCGCGAGATCCCCTTATTCAAGGAACCGGCGGGCGTGGCTCGGGGCGGCGGGACACTTTTGGCTGATGCGAAACACCATTTTACATCACCCTGTTACAATGCGCCGCGGGCCCGGGGCGGCCTGTCGCTTACACGTCTGATTGGGGAAGAACCATGAGCACAACTGCAAAACTCACACTGGAAGGCAAAGAGTACGAATTGCCCGTTGTCGTCGGCAGTGAAAACGAAAAGGCCATTGATATAACCAAGCTGCGCGCCCAGACCGGCTATATAACGCTGGATACCGGTTACATGAATACCGGCGCCACGCGCAGCGCCATTACCTACCTGGACGGCGAGCAGGGCATCCTGCGTTATCGCGGCATCCCCATCGAGGAACTGGCGGAAAAGTCCACCTTCGTGGAGACCAGCTACCTGCTGATCTATGGCGAATTGCCGACCCAGGAGCAGTGGAAACGCTTCTCCAACCTGCTCACCTACCACAGCATGATCCACGAGGATATGATCCGGTTTTTCGACGGCTACCCGGCCACCGCCCATCCCATGGCTATCCTCTCGTCCATGGTCTGCTCGCTTTCGGCCTATTATCCGGAGTCGCTTAACGTGTTCGAAAACATGGACATGCAGGCCACGCGGCTGCTGTCCAAACTGCGCACCATCGCCTCGTTCAGTTACAAGAAGAGCATCGGCCAGCCGATGATGTACCCCCAGAATCACCTGAGTTACTGCGCCAATTTCATGCACATGATGTTTGCCACGCCGGCCGAGCGCTACGAGCCGGATCCGGACATGGTGCGCGCGTTGAATATTCTGCTCATCCTGCATGCGGACCATGAGCAGAACTGCTCCACCTCCACCGTGCGCCTGGTGGGGTCCAGCCAGGCCAACCTGTTTGCCTCCGTCAGCGCGGGCATCTGCGCCCTGTGGGGCCCGCTCCATGGCGGCGCCAACCAGGCGGTGATTGAAATGCTGGAAGAAATGCAGCAAACCAAACTCAGCTGCAAGGAATTTGTTTCCCAGGTCAAGGACAAGAAATCGAAGGTGCGACTGATGGGCTTCGGCCACCGCGTGTACAAGAATTACGATCCGCGCGCGAAGATCCTGAAGCAGATGGCGCAGATTATTCTGAACAAAAAGGGCGTGAATGACCCGATGCTGCAACTGGCGCAGGAACTGGAGGAAGCCGCACTGTCCGACCCGTTTTTCATTGAGCGCAAGCTGTACCCGAACGTGGATTTCTACAGTGGCCTGCTCTACAAGGCCATGGGCATCCCCGTCAACATGTTTACTGTGATGTTTGCCATCGGCCGCCTGCCGGGCTGGATCGCCCAGTGCAAGGAAATGATGGAAGACCCGGAAAACAAGATCGGCCGGCCGCGCCAGATCTACACCGGGCCGACGGAACGGCATTACACTGCGGTTTCCGAAAGGAAGTAGGTGGTGCCAAAGTTTGTCATTTCGGGCGCAGCAAGATTGTCATTTCAAGCGCAGCGAGTAATCTTGATTTCTCCGGACCACAAGATTTCTCAGTCGCTTCGCTCCTTCGAAATGACAGGTGCTTATGGTCTTCGGAATGACAAATTAATACTGAGACGCTTACAGCACGGCAGGCAACTTGACTGACAATTCCGACAGCTCCGGACTGACGCAGGTGGTCGGTTCGCTGGTGGGTGATACCGGCGGGGAGCGGCGCAAGTTGCTGTTCCTCGCGTTTTTCTTTGCCGCCTTTCTCTACCTGCTGTACCAGCTGCTGCGCATCCTGTCGCCATTTGTGCCGGCACTGCTGGGCGCGGTAATGCTCGTGCTCATCTTCTACCCGGTGCACCGGCGCATAGCGGCACGGGTCTCACGCAGCGCGGTTGCTGCCGCCATTACCAGCATCGTGGTCGTGGTCACCATTGTCGTGCCGGTGTTCGTGTTTCTCTGGCTGCTTATCTCCGAGGCCACCGACGTGGCTCCGGCCGTCAGTGACTGGTTTGAAAAGCACTCCACGGCGACCGGAACGCTGGCCACCCAGTTGCCGGAACCGGTGCAGAGACTCTGGTTGAAGATCAGCCCCTATGTGCAAAACTGGCAGGCGGACCTGAAGACGGTTGCCGTCGAGGCGCTGAAGGAAATCGGAAATTCGCTCACCAGTTTCGGCGTGGCGACGCTGAAGAAAGCCGTGCTGCTGCTGCTCGATCTGATCGTGCTGGTGCTGGCGGTGTACTTCTTCTTCCGTGATGGCCACCGCATTGTGCGCTGGATCGCCGACCTGGTGCCCATGGAAGAGGAATACAAGTGGCGCATCATCGGCCGGCTGGATCGCACCATGTCGGCCATCATCCGCGGGGCGTTTGTCACGGCCTCGGCCCAGGGCGCGTTGACCGGCATCGGCCTGGCCGTGGCCGGCGTGCCATTCCCGGTGTTCCTGGGTTTTGCCGGCGCGCTGCTTGCAGTGGTGCCCTTCGTCGGCGCCAGCCTGGTCTGGATACCGGCCGCGGTTTACCTGTTGATTGAGGGCCAGACCCTGGCCTGCATCGGCATGGTGCTGTGGGGCATGTTCGTGGTGGGATTGGTGGATAACTTTTTGCGACCTTACATTGTCGGCGGCCAGGCCGGCCTTCCCATCCTGCTGCTATTCCTCGGCATCCTGGGCGGGATCCGGGTGTACGGCCTGGTGGGCGCCCTGATCAGTCCGCTGCTCATCGCGCTGGTGCTGGCATTCGTGGATATCTACCGCGAGCAATACATGCCCCGCCAGCGCAGTGCGTAAAGAGTTCCATAAAGCGGGCACCTACAAGCCCCACGTTTTCACAAACTCATCCACATTTGGCAGCAGATCCACCGCTGCGTGGATCAACATCAGCGCCAGTAGATTTCTGGTACGCGCCCAGACGATGCCAAGGAACACCGCGCTGACCGAAAGGTTGATAATCAGAAAGCTCAACGCGAACAGGGTGTCCGGGGACGCACCCACCGATTCCACTTCCCCGGCCCCGCGCAAGATATAGCCCGGCGCGTGGGCGAGGCCAAACAGCAGCGCCATCACGGCGATGCCGGCGGACTCCGAGCGAAGCCAG
>CAYMXG010000212.1:0-4821 GCA_964394115.1 uncultured Enterobacteriaceae bacterium
ACTTCGGTGTTCCGCCAGGCGAATGCGCGCGCGCGCGGCTGGAAACGCATCCAGTTTGAACCGCACCTGTCGATAACCGGGGCCAAGGCCAGCGAATGGATCCCCATCAAGACCAAGACCGACAGCGCCGTGCTGTTCGCCCTGATCCATGTCCTGTTGCACGAGCACCGCACCGACGAGCTGGACGTTCCGTTTCTGAAACAGCGAACGGCATCACCCTACCTGCTGGCCCCCAATGGTTATTACCTGCGCGATCCGGCGACGCGCAAACCGCTGTTATGGGACCTGAAGTCCAACCGCGCCGTGCCTTTCGATACGCCCGGCACCGATCCGGCTCTGGAAGGGACACGGCTCATCGAGCACGCAATCGAGATCGGTGCCGACGATGAGCAATGGGAGCATCGTGGCATCCAGGCACACACGGCCCACGATCAACTCAAGCACCACGTGGCAAGGTTTACGCCGGAGTGGGCGGGGCCCATTTCCGACGTGCCGGCCGCCACCATCCGCCGCATCGCCAATGAGTTCCTGAAGGCAGCGAAAATAGGCGCGACCCATACGGTGCATGGGCGGGTACTGCCGTTGCGCCCGGTGGCGGTGATGTTGGGCAAATCCATCAACAACGGCTGGGGCGCCTATGAATGTGTCTGGGCCCGTACCATCATGCAGGTCCTGGTCGGCGCGCTGGAAGTGCCGGGCGGCATGCTGGGTTCCGCGAGCACGATTGTCGGGCCGGATTGGGATCGGTGGGCTTCGGTGTGCGCGGGGGAGGATGGCTTCATGGAATTGCCGTTCTGCCCCACCGATCGCGCGCACTGGGTGAATGAGCGTGGGATGCGGCATGCCTCGAGCATGCTGACGCCGATGGTTGGGAACGGTTTCTACGGGCCATTGCTCGGTTCCTCCACGCTGACGTGGATGCGCCTGCAGGGCCGTGCTGCGGGGAGTTGGTCGAAACCGAATCCCCCCGATGTCTGGTTTGTCTATAAATGCAATCCGTCCATTTCCTTTTCCGAGACCAGCCGGCTTGGGGAAACCATTGCGCAGTTTCCCTTCATGGTTGGTTTCGCCTATACGTTGGATGAGACCAATCACTTCGCCGATCTGCTCCTGCCGGAGGCCATGGACCTGGAAAGCGATCAACTTATCCGCCTCGGCGGGACCAACTACCTGGAGCAGCAGTGGGAGGCCGAGGGTTGGGTGTTGCGGCAGAAGGTCGTGGAGCCGCAGGGGGAGGCCAGGGACTTCTCCTGGATTTGCACCGAGTTGGCCAGGCGTACCGGGATGCTGGAACAGTACAACGCGGTCATCAACGCCGGCGGTTGCGGAATTCCGCTGAAGACGCCGGCATACGATTTTGCGCTCAAGGAAAATGAAACGCACGATCCGGATGAGATTTGGGACGCCGTGTGCAAGGCGGCGAGCGCGGACCTGACCGCCGGCAAGGATGTCTGCGATCTGGACTGGTTCAAGGAGCACGGCTTCAAACTGCGGCCGTTCTCGTCCCTGCGTTGGTACCTGTACCCGATTATTGAGGACCTGGGACTGCGCTTCGAACTGCCGTACCAGGAACGCGTGTTCCGCACCGGCAAGCAGCTGGGCAATCGCCTGCACGAGACCGGCGTGGACTGGTGGGAGAAGCAGTTGCAGGAATATGAGTCGATGCCGGAGTGGAAGGATTTGAACCAGTTGTGGGACACGCTGCTGGAGAAGAACTACCCGGTGAAGGCGGGCGACTTCCCGTTCTGGCTGTTGGGCGCCCGCAGCATGCAATACGCGTGGGGTGGCAACGTCGGCATCCAGATGATCCGCGAGGTGGCAGGCAACGTGGCGGGACATGACGGGATCCTGATCAACGCCGGCAAGGCCCGGGAATTGGGCATAGAAGAGAATGACTGGGTGGAGATCAAGTCGCCGGTCGGCGTCGCGCACGGCAAGGCGCGCCTGCGCCAGGGTATCCGGCCGGACGTGGTGGTGATGATCGGCCAGTTCGGGCATTGGAAGACCCCCTATGCGAAGGACTTCAAGACGCCGAGCCTGAATGACCTGGTGCCCATGCATCCGGATTTTCTGGACGGGTCCGGGTCGAGTGTTGATGCCACCAAGGTCAGCGTGCGCCGCGTGGAGGTGACCGCATGACGCGTTACGTGATGATCGCGGATCTGAACCGCTGCGTCGGTTGCCAGACCTGCACCGCGGCCTGCAAGCACACCAATGCCACGCCGCCGGGCGTGCAATGGCGCAAGGTGCTGGACGTGGAGATCGGCGACTATCCCGACGTCAGCCGCTTCTTCATGCCGGTCGGTTGCCAGCATTGCGCCGATCCGCCCTGCATGCATGTGTGCCCGAGCACGGCCACCGGCCAGCGCGACGACGGCATCGTCACCATTGATTATGACCTCTGCATCGGTTGCTCCTACTGCGCGGTGGCGTGCCCGTACCAGGCGCGCTACAAGGTGGACAAGCCGACGTACGCCTATGGCGAGACGCCCATGAAGAATGAAGTGGAACGCTTCGACGAGCGCCGCCTCGGCGTGGCGCAGAAGTGCACGTTCTGTTCCGACCGCGTGGATGCCGGGCTGGAACAGGGACTGAAGCCGGGCGTGGATCCGGATGCGACGCCGGCCTGCGTCAACTCCTGCATCGCCAACGCGCTGCACTTCGGCGATCTGGAGGATGAGAACAGCAATGTGTCCGGACTGCTGGCGGAGAACACCTGGTTCCAGATGCATGCGGAGCTGGGCACCGAGCCCGGGTTTTATTACCTGTGGAACAAAGAGCCATGATCCGCTTCGGCTCGTACCTGCAGACCAGCTGGGACTGGCGCGCCGCCGGCAACTTCATGTTCGGCGGCACCGGCAGCGCCTTGCTGGTCGTGATCGCCCTGGCCGGCCAATCCCCCCCTGCGCTTCCGATCCCATTCACGGCGCTGGTGCTGTTGGGGATGGGATTGTCCCTGGTCTGGCTGGAGATCGGCCGTCCCTGGAGGGCGTTGCACGTGTATTTCCATCCCCAGACCTCGTGGATGACCCGCGAGGGCGCGGTGGCCATGGTGATATTTCCTCTGACGCTGGCTGCCATCTGGTTCGGCAGTGCTGCGCTGTTCGCAGCGGCCGGTGTATTCGGGGCGCTGTTCCTCTATTGCCAGGGACGCATCCTCAAGGGCGCCCGCGGCATCCCGGCCTGGCGCGAGCCTGCCATCGTGCCGCTAATCGTCAGCACCGGGATTGCCGAAGGGATCGCGTTACTGATGTTGCTGTTCGGGATTTTTGGCGGACCGGCGTCCAGCCTCGTGTATGCGCTGGTGATCCTGCTGGTGCTGCGCAGTTGGGCCTTCTTCAATTACCGCGCCGCGTTGGAACTCGCGCAGGCGCCGGCAGCGACATTGCATCGCATTGCGGCATTGCGTGGGCCGTTCCTAGTGGCAGGCAACGTCATTCCGGTTCTGCTGATGCTGGTGGCAACGTTGTACTGGCGGCTTTGGTTGCTGCAACTTGCTGCCGCGCTGGCCCTGGCTGCAGGCTGGTACATGAAGTTCATCATCGTCACCGCAGCCGCCCAGGTCCAGGGCTACGGCGTCGGCAAGTTGCAGCGCGGCCGGCCGGTGTTCAAGAAACCCGTGCGCCGCGAGGGAGATCCCTGGCAGACCTGATCCACCTTCAGTGCACCTTGTGTTCGATGGCGCACCGACGCCGCCTGTCCTGGCGACAACAATCTGGAGTCCAGGTGCGACTCCAGATTGAACGATAAACCCCAGACTCCCGATCCCGACGTCAAACTCGACGTTGGCGACCTTGCGCGTGCCATCGACGATCCGCGCACAGCTCCATTGGCGTTGACCGGTTTGCTGCTGTTGGCGATCCTTACCGTGCTCCACCTGGCGCGTGAACTGGTGTTGCCGATGGTGACGGCCTTTATACTCAGCCTGGTGCTCCTGCCGGCCGTGCGCGGCATGAAAAGGTTTGGCCTCCCGGTGCCGCTTGGCGCCGGGATCGTGGTGCTGGGGCTGGTTGCGGCATTTCTTGCCGGAACCTACCAGCTCGCCGAACCCGCCGGCGCCTGGCTCGACCGCGCCCCGCAGGGCTTGACCGAAATCGCGGTCAAGATTCGTCACATCACCGGGCAGGTAAAGGAGGCAACCAAGGCCACCGACCAGGTCCAGGACCTGACGGCGGATATGGCCCACAGTGACCGCACCAACGAAGTCACGGTGAAATCTCCGACGCTGGCGGACCGGATTCTGGCGGCCGCCAGGGAATTTGCATTGAGCGCCATCGTAACCCTGGTGCTGCTGTATTTCTTGCTGGCATCCGGGGACCTGTTTTTGCGCAAAATGATTGCGGCCACACCCCGCTTCTCCGACAAGAAACGCGCCGTGGATATTGCCCAGCAGATCGAGGCCGAGGTTTCGACGGCCCTGCTGACGGTAACCATCATCAATATCGGCCTCGGCGCCGCAGTTGCATTGGCCATGTACCTGCTGGGCGTACCGAACCCGGTGCTGTGGGGTGTCATGGTCGGCGTGCTCAACTTCATCCCCTATCTTGGAGATATTGTCAGCCTCAGCGTCCTGACGATGGTTGGACTGCTGACCTTCGACGACCTGTGGCACGGCCTGGCGGTGCCGGCTGCTTTTTTTATGTTGACGGCGGCCGAGGGCTATTTCATCACACCGATGATCCTGGGCCGGCGCCTGAGTCTCAATCCGGTCGTAATCGTGGTTTCGGTGCTGTTCTGGGGTTGGATGTGGGGCATTCTCGGAGCCCTGCTGGCAGTTCCAATCCTGGTTGCCGTCAAGACTCTGTGTGATCGGATTGAACC
>CAYMXG010000213.1:0-4785 GCA_964394115.1 uncultured Enterobacteriaceae bacterium
TTGTTGCGCGGACCAGGCCGGCGCCCATGACATGGTGCTGCAGCGCTATCCCAATATGCTGGAACGTGTGACCGCTGATGAGATTGTTGCCCGCCACGGCACATGGCAGGATCAACTGCGCAGGCTGGAGTCAGGGGTTCAGGGTCGCTGATACGCCGGCCCGGCGCCTCAAATGATTTTCTTCCGCTGCGCCGATCTTTTGTTCACCTGGTAACTACGAGGCTGGGAAATGGGCACGGTTCGACTGTTTCTGGCGCTGTCGGTGGTTATTCACCATCTGCCCCAGCGGTCATTTCAATGGCTCAATGCCGGCGTTGCAGTAATTGCCTTCTTCATGATTTCCGGTTTTTACATGGCGCTGGTCATCAATGAAAAGTATCGCCATCTGGACCACTGGCGCCGGCGCTTCTACCTGGGCCGCCTGGCCCGAATCTTCCCGGCCTACCTGTTCGTGCTGGCATTCGGCGTGCTGTGGACCCTGGTCCTGCATCAACCCGGCGAGACCGTGCTCCTGCACTACGAACAGCTTGAAGCGTGGAAGAAAGGCACGCTGGTCTTCATGAACGTTTTCATAGTCGGGCAGGATCTGTTCCAGACCATCCTGATGACACCGGTCAAGGACGGCCAGAATATCGTGGCCGATTCCGCCTACGCACTCTTCGGCGCGGACTACTTCCAGAACAAGTTCATGGTGATCGGGCAGGCCTGGTCGCTGGGGTCGGAACTGGTCTTCTACGCGCTGGCTCCATTCCTGGTCACGAGCTGGCGCCGGGTGTTCGCAGTGTTGCTGCTGTCCCTGGGGGTGCGGGTCGCCGTCCTGTGGAATGCGGACGCCTATCCGCCGTCAGTCTGGAGCTACTGGTTCCTGCCCGGCACGCTGAGCTTTTTCTGCCTGGGTTGTTGCAGTTATTTCGGCTATGCGTGGTTGGCGAAACTGAAGCCGGGACCGCGGGCTGCCTGCGTGAAGGCCGCCAGCCTGGCGATCAGCGCAATGTTCCTGTACTGGGCCGGGAGCCAGTCGTTCATCGGTGGCCTGCTCTATGAAGGTGACCATTACGATACCCATGTGCACTGGACCTTCTATCTCGGGCTGGCCATTTCCCTCCCGTTCCTGTTCTCGGTCACGAAGAACTGGTCCTATGACCGGCTCATCGGGGAACTGTCGTATCCGCTCTACCTGGTGCATGGTTTTGTCATAGGAATATTTTTAAATTTGAAGGGCGTGTCCAAGGGAAGCTTTGAGACGGAGTGGATAATCATTGTCTTGTCAGTCGGGGTCGCGGCACTGGTCTATCTGTTTGTCGATGCGCCGGTGGAGCGGTTCAGGCGCAGGCTGGAGGTCATGGATTTCGGGCCCAGACAGCCTGGCAGACCCGGCTAGAGGATCAACCGCCACGCCTCCAGTTTCTCTTTGATTGACAGCGAGGCATGGGCCGGGCTTGTGGACGGCAGCCGTGTCAGGGTCGGGGAAAGAGGACCCAGCGCCGGGAGTACCGCGCGCCTGAACGTGGACTCCGCGGTTGCGCCGTTGAAGTAGATGCGGGTAATGCGCCGGTGGCTGTCAAGAAATTGGCGGAAGTCATTTACAGTCACGGATCCCGCCTGGATGCGTGCGTCCAGGCTGCCGTCCCGCTTGCAGGACTGGAGTACATCCCACAACGCGATGCCCGCGGATTGCAGCGCGCGGATCCTGACCGCATAGGATGCACCGTTCCTGATCCCCAGTAATTCCGAAACGATGGGCCAGAATGCGTTGCGTGGATGGGCATAATACTGACCGGCATGCAGGGAAGCCTGACCCGGCATGCTGCCCAGGATCAGCGTGCGTGCGGATGCATTGGCTATCGGCGGGAATCCGCGAATCCGGCTCATGGAACTATTGTTGCGCGGATGGCGCGGTAAAAAAACGACCTCCTCCGGGGATCCCTGAATCAGTTCAGGGATCCCGTGGAGGAGGGACTCAACAGGAGCAGGGAGGGGGTAAACTTTTAATTTGGATTCAATCGGATTCGGGTTCTGCAGCGTCGTCCTGCTCCGGGGCGGCATCGGAAGACCCGTGCTGGTGCCGTTCCTGATGTCCGCCATCTTTATCTCTGCGGCTCATGTGCCGGGAGTGCATTTCGTCGAAGCGCGCGAGCTGATCCTTATTCAATACCTTGGCCAGTTTGTCCCGGGTCCTGGCGTGCAATGCATCCATCTGGACGCGCTTTTTATCCTGCTCCAGGTTCGACTTGTCCATGGCGTCATGTTCAGCCCGGGTTTCGGAAAATATTTTTTCCACCGACTCTTTCTGCTCCGGCGTCAGATCCAGTTCTTCCGCCATGCGCTCACTGCGGCGCTCGCCCCGGCGGCCGTCACGCCGATCAGCGTGCTGGTCCAACCGTTCCATCTGTTCGGCGTTGAGGACCGTGGATAGCCGTTTCTTCGTCTCTTCTTCCAGCGCATGGCGTTTTTCCGCCTGCTCCAGCATGATGGTCCGGACTTTTTGTGACTGCTCCGGACTTAAGTCGAGTTTTCGCTCCATGCGGTCGACGTCATTCTGGGCGTCGGGTTCCCTTCCTGCGAGCGTAGGGCCCGAGATGACCAGAAGTGCGCCGAGTGTAAGTGTTGCCAGGTTGTTCACGCTGTTCACCTTTGCCCCCTTGGATCGGTTTCCCGGGAATCAGTCCCGCGTGGGAATACTGTCACATTCGACTGCCTCAATGCGCCGGAGTTGCCTCCGGATCAGGGAAGAATTGTGCAAGTGCCCGCGGCCTGGTCCCCCGGCTGACTGTGCAAACAATATGGATATGCCCCGGCGTGGCGGCTGTAGCGGGCCCGGGGCCGGATAAACTGGCCGCAAAACCGGTCCAATGACCGCAGGAAGCTATCCGCGCCATGTACCTGAGCATCAAATACAAGGTGTTGCTGACACTGGTGGTGATAACCACCAGTGCCGTGCTGGTCATGTGGTTGATGGTGAAGTGGAGCTTTGACCGCGGCTTTCTGCGCTATGTCAGCGACGTGGAACGCGCCGCCCATCAGGGGTTGGTGGACGCCCTGGCGGACGAATATCAGCGCAGTGGCGATTGGGAGCGGCTGCGTCATAATCCGCGCCGGTTTCAGGAACTGCAGTTGATAAGTCTCCTGCGCTCCGATTTGCGGCGTCACGTGGCCATGGCGCCGCCATTATGGATTGGGCAGTTTTTCCCCAACCCGCGCGTGGGCGCGGGTGCAACCATGGGCGCCATGCCGTTCAATTTGCCGGTAGCGGCGCCGCATCTGGCAGCGGTGTTGCTGGACGCGGATCACGAGTTTGTTGTCGGCCGGGGGAGCGAAGTGGATGACCTGGATCTGTTGCCCATCACGGTGTCCGGCCGCGAAGTGGGGTTCCTCGGGATCCGGCCGCCGCCCGGCCTCACCGATCGCCACGACCTTTACTTTTCCCAGCGTCAGGCCCATGCGTTGATGGCCATCGCATTGGCGGTTATTGCGCTGGCGGCGCTGATGGCCTGGCCCATTTCCCGGCAACTGGTCCGGCCCATCCGCGAATTGTCGCTGGGGGCGCAACGGCTCGCCGCCGGCGAGTACGACATGCGGATGACTCCCGGTCCCGGTGATGAACTGGGCCAGTTGACCGCGGACTTTAATTCCCTCGCCAAGGTCCTGCAGGAGAACGAGAAGTCCCGGCGCCGCTGGATAGCCGATATATCGCACGAACTGCGTACGCCGCTTTCGATCCTGCAGGGTGAGATTGAGGCAATGCAGGACGGGATCCGGACGCCAGACGCGGAGCGCCTGCAGGTGCTGCACAATGAAACCACCAATCTGACCAGGCTGGTGAAGGACTTGTACGAATTGTCCTTGTCGGACATCGGCGCCCTGAGTTATCAGAAGCGCCCCACTGATCTGGAAAACGTGCTGGCGGGGTGCGTGGCCGGTTATCGCGACAAATTTGCCGACCGCGGCATCGAACTCAGCTGGCTGTCATCCTGCGCAGATGGTGTCACCGTGCCGGGCGATGCTGATCGCCTGAAACAGCTGTTTTCAAATCTGCTGTCCAATTCCCTGCGCTACACGGATGCGGATGGACGGGTTGAGGTGGGCCTGAGCCGGCGTGGTGATGTGGCGGTCATTGACCTGCGGGATTCCGCCCCCGGCGTCCCGGCGGAACACCTGCCGCATCTGTTTGAGCGCCTGTACCGGGTGGAATCCTCGCGCAGCCGGGCGACCGGGGGATCCGGTTTGGGGCTGTCCATCTGCCGCAGCATTGTCGAGGCCCATGACGGCAGGATCAGTGCCCAGGGCTCATCCCTGGGTGGATTGTGGATTCAGGTGGAACTCCCGGTGGAGAAGGCGTCGTGAGCGATGCCGGCGCTACGATTGTCATCGTCGAGGACGAACCGCAGATCGCGGAATTGTTGCGGGATTATCTGCGCGGTTCCGGTTTCACGGCCGAAATAGTCGCTGATGGATTGCACGCGGTGGACGCCATTCGCGCGATTCAACCCGCATTGGTGTTGCTGGACCTGATGTTGCCGGGCAAGGATGGACTGGCCATCTGCCGCGAGGTACGGGCATTTTCCAGGGTTCCCATCATCATGGTCACGGCGCGGGTCGAGGAAATTGATCGGCTGCTGGGTCTGGAAATCGGCGCCGACGACTATATCTGCAAGCCCTTCAGTCCGCGCGAAGTGGTGGCGCGGGTGAAGGCAGTGCTGCGTCGGGCCGCCGCCGGCAAGTCACCTGGCGCCGGCCTGTTGCAACTGGATGAACAGCGTTACGAGGCGCGCGTCGCGAATCAGC
>CAYMXG010000214.1:0-4774 GCA_964394115.1 uncultured Enterobacteriaceae bacterium
TTTGAACGGGCATGCAACTAACCAATGGGTGTCCACTTTTGCGAAGGAACTCTCCGCGGTGAAAGCTGGTTCCTCAAATCACGCTTCCTGGGTCCGCGCGGCTCAGTTCAATCGTTAGAGCTGCTCTGGAAATGAGACCAGTCAACACATTCGCAGCAATCGTTCCAATCTTGTCAGCAGTGGTTGCGGCTTGTACTGCGCATGACCCCTTCTCACAACCTGGGGAGACGTGGATTGGAAGCGGACCAGGGCCACGGATACATCTACTAACATCGCATAGATATGCTGCTCGGCTCTGGTCTGATATAGGCGTTATCGATCTCGGGAATGGCAAATGGAGTGAAACCGGCGATAGCATTACCCTTACCCCGAGCAAGAAGGGATCTGAACAAAGGCGGTTGCTTCGTATGACCGTAAAAGGGTGTCAAGCGCTAGTCCCTCCTGAGGCAATTGACGCTACAGGGGAGATCAATCCATTCATGACATACTTCCGAAAAGATGACCCTTGTCTGGATCCGCTCTAACCAATCATTCCAGCCGACCGGCTGCGCCGTCGGCTGATTGATACGTTATACGGCGCGGAAAAATGAGCATGTACTCACTCAACAGAGAGAGCATTAGTATGTCCAAACCAAGCGGATTCACTGAAGCCGATGTTCCCGATCAATCGGGCAAGTGCTTCATCGTCACAGGTGCCAATACCGGCATCGGCTTTGAAGTCTCACGCGTGCTGGCCGCGCGTGGGGCGCGGGTCATCATGGCCTGCCGGGCGAAGGATAAAGCGGACCAAGCCATCGCTCGGATCAAACAATCGAGCCCAGCCGCCGAGCTTGCGTTCCTGCCCTACGATCAGGGCGATCTCGAGAGCATCCGGGAGGCGGCCAATCGACTGGCAAAGGAGCCGCGCATTGATGCCCTCGTCAACAATGCCGGCGTGATGACACCACCCTTGATGCGAACGAAGCAGGGCTTTGAACTGCAGTTTGGCGTCAACCATCTCGGCTGCTTTGCGCTCACCGCGCTACTGCTGCCCAAACTCGCCAACACAAAGGGGAGCAGGGTCGTGGTGACCTCCAGCATCGCCCATCGAAATGCGAACATTGATTGGGATGATCTCAATGCCGAGAAACGCTATGACCGGGTGCGGCGTTATGCCGCCAGTAAGCTGGCCAACGCGCTGTTCTTCTTTGAGCTGGATCACCGCCTGCGTGCTTCGGGCTCGTCGGTGATGGCAGTAGGCTGTCATCCGGGATTTGCCGCGACCGATCTGGGACGCTATATGGGACCGCTAAAAATTTTGCTGCCGCTGGTCGGGTTATTCTTCAATAGCGCCGCGAAGGGGGCGTGGCCCACGCTGCAAGCAGCAACCGGACGAGTGACATCCGGCGGTTATTACGGGCCGATCGGCTTCGGCGGCATACGAGGTGTTTCCGGGGAGGCCTCTCGAGCCGCACAGGCGCAGGATCGAGAGCTCGCGCGTCGGCTATGGGACGTATCCGTTGCCATGACGGGGATCGATCCCGGTCTGCCGCAGGGCGCTTCGTTGGGCGAGGGTTAGTGGATGGATGCCTGCCCTTCGGTCAGGCTCATTAGATGACTGCAATTGGCCGAAAGACGAAGTTTCGAGTATCGCGATGGCGCCGTATAACAAACTGTTGAGTCTGTAGAAAAAGCCCCTCAGTGCCGAGCAGCGCGAGAAAATGAATAAATCGACCTCTCAGGATGCGCTGTATTCGTCGCTAGCGATTGCCGGAGGAGTAAAAGTACCCCCGACAATTGCTCGAATTGCGCATCGGGACCTTTTTCTACAGACTCGTTAGCGCCCAATAGCCTGGACACATAACTACCGACTGGCTATTGACGAATATGCATAATATGCATATATTGTAATCGTGTCCGCCGAATTCGACCCGAAAAAGGACGCGGCAAACATTAAGAAGCACGGCGTCTCGCTTAGCGAGGGTGACGGCGTGCTGAATGACCCACTCGCCCTTACCGTCGAGGATGATGCCGCCGAGGGCGAACAACGTTTTGTCACCATAGGAATGAACACGTTCGGGTCGCTGATGGTCGTGATTCACACACCTCGAGATAGGGGATCGCGAATCATCTCAGTGCGGATGGCTGATCCAACAGAGCGGAGACACTATGAAAAAAACGTATGACTTTTCCAAAGGAAAGCGTGGCGCAGTGATTGGCACCACTGGAAAGACGCGTATTACCATCTACATGGATGACACGATTGTGAACCAATTCAAGGCCCAGTCGCAGAAAACCGGCAAGGGTTATCAGACTCTGATAAATGAAGTTCTGAAGGCCCATCTGGGGCTTACAGAGCAACCCGTAACGCAAGAGCTCGTGCGCAAGATTGTCCGTGAAGAACTCGCGGCGCACGGTTGAGCGCTAACTTGGCGCCGCACACGGACGTGCGCCAAGTTGCCGGCGCACGCCGGTGGGCTCAGCGTTAAGCGCCCGAACAGACCCTCATGACCTTTGCTGAACTGATTGCTGGGACGAGTTGGTCGGAAGTAAAAGCTGCCCTGCTGTGGCTGTCCACTGACGAGAGGCGACACCTATCGGACTATCGGAGGGTCTTCTGGGAGCTCCGGCGCATGAAGGCTGAATCCGAACCAATGCGAATCGCCATTGAGCGCCGACCGATACCAGGTTACGACGAAGACCCAGTCCCGGAGGTAATTGGACGCAACGGTACACTGAACCGGGAATTGTGTGACTTCAAGCACTTGGGAATGCGCGCGACGCCGGAATACGGAGCCGAAGAGACAGTGTGGTCGCTGTCACTCCAGTCATGGCGTAGTTGGCTCGGCATGACATTCGAGCCCGCGACACTCACGGAGTATTCGCCGGCCCAAGTAGTCGCCTACTGCTTGAGTGACATGACGTTTCACGGTTTCAGCGAGGCGGAGAATCGAGAAGTTAGTGAAGAACTCCAAAGGCGCGTAGCAGAGCTCGACGCGATGTCGGAGGAAGATAGAGCTGAAAAGCTTATTCCCGCCGAGAAGGTCTTCGCCGATCTGAAGGCAAAGTATCGTGTCGAGGATTAAACGGGCGTCTACCAAGCGCATCCAGGGCAACGCGCTAACGCGTGCGCCTCATGCGAATCATAGGCACAACGCGCCGTAACCCGGCATCTCCACTCACACAAACAAACTGTGCGGGAAATCCGCCATCAACCCCAGCGACTGTGTTCCGGTCCCGGAGCGTAGACGTCCAGGGGTTCCGTCAACCTCCGCATCGCCATCACTTCCTTCACCGCCGGCCGGCTGCCGATCCGCTGCAGCCATTCCAGCATGCGCGGCGTGGACCTCGAGTTCACGATTTCCGGCGCCAGCCGCGGCAACGTGGCGGCGAGCGCGTAGCCGCCGATGTCAACGATGGAATATTCCCCCCGGTGCAGCCTGGGCGATGTGGCAAGCGTCGATTCAATCCGCTTCGCCGCCAGTTCGATCTTGCGGCGCGAATCGGCGAGGTGTTCGGGCGCCGGGGCGCCGGCGATTGCGGCGGCCCACGCCGCCTGCCGTTCCTTGACCGGGATCCTTTCCACTGCCTTCCGCAGGGACTCCTGATCCCGCCGCTGCATTAATGGCACCATCGTCGCCTGCCAGCCGAGCGTGGCGATCGACGTCGCCAGATTGAAGTCCAGGTACTTGCCCCAGGCCTGCGTTTCGTACCACCCCTTCGGATCCATTGGTGCCAGCTTGCGATCCGGAAACGCTTCCGCAAGAAATTCGTTGATCAGCGTCGACTCGCTCAGGGCCTCGTTTCCGTAAACCAGCACCGGCACCTGCCCGGCGGGGTTCATGGACAGGAATTCAGGCGCAAACTGTCTGAACTCGAGGATATCGACGTACTCACTGGCGAAATCCAGCCCCATCTCGCGCAGGCAGATCATGACCTTCGCGCAGTCAGTGACCGGTTCCCAGTGATACAGCTTCAGTTTCACGCCCACTCCGCCCCCTTCACTTGACGCCGATCTGGCGGATGACGTCCAGCGCCCGCTCCGCCAGCGGCGTGCGTCCAAGCTTGAACGATTCGAGGATTGCCGGGCGGACATAGACGCGGCGCAGCCAGCCCAGGATATGCGGCGTCTTCTGCTCGTTGCAGTGCTCGGCCTGCATCGCCGGCAGCGCATAGACCATGCAGAATGCGTTGATGTCAGCCAGCGAATAGCTCGATCCTGCGATCCAGGGACGGTTCGCAAGGCCCTTCTCGAACACCTCGATGCCGTGAATCACCCGGCGCAGCGATTCCGCCAGTTCTTCCTGGGAGAACTTGTTGTAGATGGCCTTGGTCCAGGCGACGCGCCGTTCCGCCAACGGAATGCGCTCTATGGCCTGGCGCAGCTCCTCCGGATCCTTCTGCCGCACCATGGGTCCGACGAAGATGCTCCAGCCGATCATGCTGAGGGACGGGCCGAAGTAAACGTCGAAGAACTTGGTCCACCAGCGCATGCGCCAGCGTTCCGCCGGGTCTGACGGCCGCAGTGACGGTCCGGGGAAAGCCGCGTCGATGTACTCGCCCATCTGCGAGGATTCAGCCAACATGTAGCCGTCATGCACCAGTGTCGGGATGGTGCCGTTGGGATTCATCTTCAGGTACTCGGGCTTGTGCTGGTCGAAGTTCAGCAGGTCGGTGTAGCGGCTGGTGAACTCGACGCCCTTTTCCTTGAGCGCGATGATCGGCTTGCCGGAATTGGCATTCGGTTCCCAGTGATACAGTTCCAGCATGCGGCCTCCGCAACGCGGTATTGCCG
>CAYMXG010000215.1:0-4723 GCA_964394115.1 uncultured Enterobacteriaceae bacterium
TCAATCATGCCCCCCATGCAGGTTGGCGTGCATGCGCTTCAGGGTTTTCCGCAACTGTTCAATCTCCCGCGTACTTAATCCGTCGGTCGCCCGGGCGTAGACCTGCCCGGCAATGCCGAACATCCGATCCAGCATGTCCCGGCCGGCTGCGGCCAGGTGCACCTCCGTGATGCGTTCGTCACCCCTGCGGGCGCGCCGCCTGATCAGCCCGTTTTGCTCCATGCGCATCAGCAGGCGGCTGAGCGTGGATTGCTTGATCATCGCTATTTGCCCCAACTCGCCGATGCTGATGCCGTTATGTTGCGTAAGTGCAGCCATACAGCGCCACATGGAGCGGCTGATCCCGTTCCGGGCCAGCGTTTTCGCCATCCCGGAAGAATAGAGATGCTCAACATGTGACATCAGGTAAAAGATGTAATCGTCGAGCCTGAAGTTTTTACGGAACGGGACGACTGTCCCGGTTGTGCGCGCCATGGCCTAAGCGTCCTCCAAAACAATTGCATGCGCGGCACTATACGCCGGGGCCATGCTTCACAGAAGGCAGTGCCGTTCCGGGCAGTGTTCACTCTGTCATTCCGAGCGCAGCGAGGAATCTTGCCGGATCCCTCCTCGCTGTGCTCGTTCGGGATGACAGGTCTGAGTCCGCCCCAGTTCTCTTATGCTTGCCAAATCATATGCAAATGCATATATTGCCCTGACCGGCGGATTCTGAAGGGAGAAGTGGAAATGTACGTCATTCGCGCGACCTACCTGCCCCGGGACGGCATGCGTTTCGATACCGACTACTACCTGCGCGTGCACATGCCGTTGGCGCGCAAGGAGCTGGCCGGCCGCGTGAACTTTGTAAAGATGCACGCGGAATTCGACATGCGCGTGCTCATGGACGGGGATGCGCTGCGTTCGCCCTGCATATTTGCGTTGTACGTGGAAAGTGCCGCCGACGTGGAGGCATTCCGGAGATTTCGGAGCGGCCCGCACGTGGAGCCGCTGAAGCTGGATGTGCCGAAGTACACCAATTGCACCTCCGAGTGGACGGTGGCGCGCGTCGAGGAGGAGTGAATGTCGCAGCCCGCCGGAAAATGCCCGTTTCACTTCCCCGGCCTGCTGGACCCGGAATACGTTCGCAATCCCTATCCAGTCCTGGCCCGCGCACGCGTGGAGCAGCCCATTATCGAGCTGGAGGAAATAGGGCTGTGGTTGGTGACTCGCTACGACGATATCAAGCGCATCCTGCGGGACCCGGAAACCTTCTCCAATGCCAACACCCAGAAGACAATGTTCCCGCTGTGCCCGGAGGCACAGCGGGTCCTGAAGGATCGCGGGTTCGGCGCCACGGTGGGGCTGTCAGGAGTGGATCCGCCGGCGCATACGCGCCTGCGTAAGTACTACAGCAGTATTATCTCGTTCCCGCCGAGCCGCGTCGCTGAATTGCGCCCGTGGATCCGGCAGCAGGCATCGGAGCTTCTCGACGTCGTGGCCGGCCACGGCCGCGCCGATCTATGCGCCGCCCTGACCACGCCGCTGCCGGCCCGGGTTGTCTTTCGCCTCATCGGTTTTCCGGATGGAGATGCCGAAATGCTGCTGGACTGGTGCATGGCGCGACTCAGGATGGGTTTCGGCAGCACCGGGCCCGCAGAGCAGGTCGTCATGGCGGAGAAAATGGCGGCGTACTGGAACTACTGCGTGGATTTCGTCGATTGGTGCGAACGGGAACCGGGCGACAACCTGGCCAGCGAACTCATGCGGCTGCGCGCAACGGAACCGGACTCGATGTCCAGGGACGACGTCAACAATTTCATCTTCGGACTGATTTTCGCGGGCCAGGAGACCACGAATCACGCCATTGCCAGCGCGCTGCGTTTGCTGCTGGAGGAGCGCACGCGCTGGGAGGCGATGCAGGCGAACCGCGATTTGATACCCAATGCATTCGAGGAATGTCTGCGTCTCGAGCCGTCCATCTTCGCCTGGCGCCGGATCACCACCCGGGACACGGAGGTGGCGGGCGTGGCGTTGCCAAAGGGGTCCGAGTTGCTTCTGCACCTGGGGTCGGCGGGCCACGATCTGGCCGTTTTCGAAAATGCTGAGTCGTTTTCAACTCAGCGCACAAACGCCACCGCCCATCTGACTTTTGGGCACGGCATTCACTTTTGCCTAGGCGCCGGTCTCGCCCGGGCCGAGGGGCAGATCGTTCTGGAACTCCTGCTCGAACGCTTCCCCGATCTGCGCCTGGTGCCGGGGCAGGATTATGCCTATGTGCCGAACCTGGCGTTCCGGGGGCCGACCAAACTGCTTGTCGAATGGCCTGTCTGAATCTCTGTGTGGTCACGGTCACGGCGCGCAACCCGATCGCATGTTGTCGGATACGCCGCGAGTACGTCCATGTAGGCTCGAGTTCAGCCATCCCTGGCTTCACACGGTCCGCCAACATGCGATCAGGCGGCACACCGTGACCTCGATCAGGGTGCAGCTGCTCAGTCGAAAATAATCTCCGGCAACAACGCCGAGACAACGTAGTTCGGCGAGTCCACGACGTTGCTGACGCGCAAATCCATGGCCACGCTGCAGATGATGTAGGCCTGTTCTGCGCTGAAGCCGCGTTCCTGGATCAGCTCCAGCATGTTCAGTACCGCGTTGCGGGCTGCAAGCGTCAAATTCTCTCCGTCGTTCTCACCGTCCGCGGTGAGCGGCATGCCCATCACGCCGAGAAAGCGTTCCGGCACCGCGATCTTCGGATCGGCGAAGTACTTGTTGTGACTGAATACCGGCGCCTGGAAGCGGCGCTTCGCCGCCAGCCCTTTGTGCACCTTGAAGCGCACCGTCGTCGTCGCACCCATTTCGATGGCAGTCACCGAGACTTCACCGTCGCCCTGGGCGAAGTGGCCGTCGCCGGTGGAGAACAGCGCGCCGTCCACGAACACGGGCAGCACCAGCTTTGAACCACGGGTCAGTTGCTTGACGTCGAAGTTGCCGCCGTTCTCCCGCGGCGGCAGTGTGCGCAGGCCGTGGATTGCCACCGGCGGCGAGGCTGCGTGTGGATCCGGCGGCAGCGCCATGCCACCACGCTCAAGCAGGCGCCCCTCGCGCTCACGAAAGGCCTGCATGGCTTGATGGGACGGCGCCACCGCCGAAATTCCCATGAACGGTGCGGCGGGAATGCGCACGCCGGGGATCTTCGCCGACGTGGCCCAGCCGTCCTTCAGCGTCCAGTGCACCAGGAACGGTGTCGTCATCACATCGCGCAGGAATCCCAGTCCGGGCACGATGGCGCTGAAGCCGTCGCCCTGCGGTTCAATGTCGAGAAACTCGATTTCCAGCGCATCGCCCGGTTCGGCGCCCTTGACATACACCGGCCCGCTCAACGGATGGATGCGGCCGCCGTCCAGCTTGGCGATGTCGGCCTCGGTAGTGCCAGGCCGCAATTGCCCATCCACGCCATCGCGCGTCTCTATGAGGACTTCCTCGCCTTCCGCGACCTCCAGTATCGGTTCGATATCCGGGTGATAGCGGTTATGGCCGAGGTGGGGTTCCTGGGCCAGGCATTTGGATCGATCGATGCGTATTTCTTTCATGGTGCCGCCGCGCTCCGCTGGTGCAATGTCGAAGCCTGGAGCATGACCGGCGCGTGACGGTGAATCAAGCCAGCGGCGTCACTTCAAATGGCAGCGGGCGCGTGGCGTGATACAGGGAGCACTTGACGATGGTCTCGTGCACCGTGGCGTCATCCACCTGGCCGTCGGAAAAACAGACGAAATCCCCGGCGCGGACTTCGTATTGCGTCCCGTCGGGGCGCTTTCCGGTCCAGTGCCCCCTGATCAGGTAGAACGCCTCGGTGTAGTGCCTGCCGACAATCCGGCACGGCCCACACTTTTCGATCATGATGGCGGTGTGGTGATCGGCGGACATCCAGATGACGCGCAGGGCAAGCTCCGGGTTGCCGATGATGCGAAAGCCGAGCACGTCCTCCGGTGGCAGGTCCGGTACTCGCACCGGCACCAGGCTGCGTTCCAGGCCGGGATCGTGTGCATGGATGAGTGTGCCATGGAATGCCGTGAATGCGTTTTTATCCATGGATATTCCTGTGCTCACGCTGCTGGTTTGATCTGGACGAGATTGTCGGAAACCGCCGGGCCGTTGCCCATTTCAATGAACTGATCGTGATTGACGCAGTTGACGGTGCCCCCCTCGGCGTTCGCTTGCCAGTAACCCACCGGCGCCATGACCACGCCGCGCATCACGTCCCCGGTGACCACCGCGCGGGCGCGGAACTCCCCGCGCCGGTTGAACACCGTGACCGGATCGTCGTTCTTGATGGCGCGGTCGGCGGCATCCTCGGGATGAATCATCACGAACTGATCGCCCTGCGTCTTCACCGTCCACGACTCGTTGGTGTACTGGGAGTTCAGGAACGCATGGGCCTTGGGCGAGATGATGTTGAGCGGATACTCGGCGGCCAGCGCTGGATTGGACGCGGCGGATTCATACGGCGGGACGTAGACCGGTAGCGGATCGTTGCGATTGGTGGGCTGGTGCGCGTCCGAGCCACAACGGAAAAAGGGTGCGACAAAATTCCCCAAGAACTCGAGGCCTTGTGACTTCAGCTCCATCCTGCCGGTGCTCATGGGAAAGCCGCCGCCGGCGTGGGGCGCGCTGGTAGCCGGATCGCCGATATTGAGGCGCGCGTAGCCTTTCTCCTTCAACACTTCCATGGTGATGCCACGCATGT
>CAYMXG010000216.1:0-4712 GCA_964394115.1 uncultured Enterobacteriaceae bacterium
CCAAAGCCGAGGACAGGACGTCCGGAGCGGCCGCGGTCCAGGACGCATTGCCTGGATACCGGCCGCTCCGGACGTCCTGTCCTCGCGCGGCATTTCCCACGTCCTGTGGGTCGCTTCCGCCGGTATGACGGATGGCCCGACCCACATGATATTCCAGCAGTTATTTGACCCCGTTTCCTCCACCTTCACCTACCTGCTGGCACGCAAGGTGGGGGGGCAGGCCCTGATCATCGACCCTGTATATGAGTATGTAGACTCCTACCTTTCACTCCTGCAGCGGCTGGACCTCAAACTTGCCAAGGCCCTGGATACCCACGTGCATGCCGATCACATCACCGGGATTGGGGCGCTGCGTGACATGACAAAGTGTGTAACCGTCATGGGCGAACGCAGCGGCGCCGATATGGTCTCCATGCGCCTGAAAGACGGCGACTGGGTGGAAGTGGACGGATTGCGGCTGCAAGCCTTGTATACGCCCGGCCACACGGACGATTCCTACAGTTTCCTGATGGATGATCGGGTGTTTACCGGAGACACCCTGCTCATCGGCGGGACGGGACGAACCGATTTTCAGAATGGCGACGCACGGTCCGCCTATGACTCCCTCTTCAACAAGTTATTGAACCTTCCGGATGCGACGCTGGTCTTTCCGGCGCATGACTATAATGGCAATTCCGCCTCCACCATCGGGCACGAACGAAGGAAAAATCCCAGGCTGCAGGTCAAATCCACGGAGGAATATGTGGCGTTGATGGCCGGTTTGAAGCTGCCCAGCCCGAAAATGATGGATGTGGCTGTCCCCGCCAATCGGTCCATCGGACAGACCCTGGAGAATTTTATTGAGCCAGGGGACGAGATGACAGCCGAATACTGCAAAGCAGCCCTCACCACACGCCGGGTCAAATTGGTGGACCTGCGCAGTGCCGGCGAGCGCTCCCGGGACGGGACCATACCCGGTTCAATCCATGTCCCCTACGAGCATCTGGAGGCGGCACTGGCGCAGGGAGGGCAATTGGTCCTTCTGCATGCACGCCACCCGGGACAACTGGTCCTGTTTTGTGCATTCGGTGAGCGTTCCGCGCTCGCGCTGCATTCCGCGCGTCAACATGGACTGGAGAAGATTCGGCACCTGCAAGGTGGCATGGCCTCCTGGATCAGGGCTGGGGGCGAAATCGAGAGTGTCTGAAAATTCAGCAATCCATGCGCCCCCTGCCCTGCGCACGATCATGGACCTTGCCCAACAGGGCCGGTATCGCGACGCTCTGGCGCTTTGTCAGGCAGAGCTTGAAGCCTCCCCCGATCAACCCGACTTGCTGCACGCAGCTGCGCTTTGTCATCTGCGTGAACGAAACCCCGCCCTCGCTGAATCCCTTCTGCGACGTGCGATTGCCGCAGACGGCTCACAAGCGCATTTTCATAACACATTGGGTAATGTGTTGCGGGATACCGGGAGGTCAAGCGACGCGATTTCTGAATACCAAGCGGCGATGCACCTTGCGCCTGGATATTACGACCCGCACTACAATCTCGGCGTTCTCCATCGACGGGCGGGTCAATTGCAGCCCGCAGTCACGCATTTGCTCAAAGCGCTGGAGCTCCGCCGAACGGTACAGGCATTGAATGCGCTGGGGCTGGCATACCAGGACATGGAGCGGTTCCCGGAGTCCGTGCTCGCGTTTCAGGAGGCATTGAAGGTCAACCCGGGGTACACGGATGCGCTGCACAACCTGGGCGTGACCTTTAATCGTTTTGTTCGCCCGGAATCCAGCGTGACGTGTTTTGATGAAGTGATTGCCCGCAACCCTGGGCTGCCACAAGCCTATTACAATCGCGGCAACGCCCACCAGTTATTGGGTAATTTCACGGACGCAATAGCTGACTATGAATCAGCCATCCGCTTGTCGCCATTCATGGTTGAGGCGCATGTTGATTTGAACAAACTGCTTTGGATCCTCGGCAACAAGGACCAATGCCTGTCATCCTTCCGTGCGATTATCGGCAAAACGGGCACACCACCTTCCCTTGAACTGGCATATATCAATGCACTGCTGCAGGCAGGGGAACTGGATGCCGCAACCACCGCCGCCGAGACCGCGCTCCGGGGGCAACCAGATAGCGCGCCACTACTCCTGCTCCTGTCGACGATTCATACCGAAGCCGGGAAACATGAAGCCGCCGCGAGGGCCAGCGCGGCTGCGCTGGGGCGCGCCAATTCCAGCAGCGACTGCCTAATCAAACATGCGCGGGACTTGATCATGACCGGGCATCCGGACCTCGCATTGACGCATTTGCTTCGTGCCCTGGAAATGGACCCTGACGACCAGCTGACATGGGCCTGTATCGGCGTGTGCTGGGAACAATTGGGCGATCCCCGATATGGCGCGCTATGCAATTACGACGAGTTTGTTCAGGAATACGAACTGAAACCTGCAGCAGCCTACAAGGATATGCAGGAATGCAACCAGGTCCTGATCCAGGTTCTGAATGAGGCCCACAACACCCGCGCCCACCCGCCCGATCAGACATTGCGCAATGGCACGCAAACCATCGGTAGCCTGTTCAAGCGGGATATCCCCGTTATCCATGAGCTGGTTCGCAGCCTGGACCAGGCAATTGCGCTGTATATCGACCACCTGGCAACACTGGATATCCCACTGCAGGGATTTGAACACCCCCTGTTGCGACGTATTAATAAACAGTTCCGCTATGCCGGCTCCTGGTCGGTGCGGTTGGCCCCGGGTGGATTTCACATCAACCATGTCCATTCCCGGGGTTGGGTAAGCTCCGCCTACTATGTGTCCCTGCCCGAATCTCCGCCCGGTGGTATTGACGCCAACCCCGGAGACATCACGTTTGGCCAGACCGAGTTACTGGGACCACAGGCACAACCCAAGCGGATTATTCGGCCGAAGCCAGGGCGCCTAGTCCTGTTTCCATCCTATTTCTGGCACGGCACGATCCCGTTCACAACCGGCCCATTCCGGATGACGGTCGCATTTGACGTCGTACCGGCAACTGACCGTTGATCGACGCCGCCAGCCATGAAACCCTCGCGTGACGCCTGGTCATTCTATTGGGCACAGGGAAATGCCACGTCCCTCCCCGAGTTATTCCCGCAAAACTACCATGGGAGCCTCCTAGAGTTCTGGGAGCAGACCTTCGCTAACCTTCGGCCAGGCGATCGTATTCTGGATATTTGCACCGGTAATGGAGCGATTGCCCTGCTCGCGTATGAATACGCTTTGCGCAAGCAACTTCCTTGTCGCATCGACGGGGTAGACCGCGCAGATATCCGCCCGGCAACACCGGCAGCAACGGCGGACAGCCCGGTTACATTGAATTTCTCTCCCCGAATCCAGGCCGAGCACCTCCCCTTCCCTACCGGCGCCATTGACCTTGTCGTTGGTCAATTCGCGCTGGAATACTGCAACGCGGCCGCGGTCATCCCGGAGTTGCTTCGGGTTCTCAAAGATAGCGGCCGCCTTGCGTTCATGATCCATCACAGCGAATCGCTGACCGTAAAGTCGGCCGCCGAATTTGTGGTCATAGGGGAAACTTTGCTGAAAGCGCCGAGCATTTTTCTACGCCTGCGAAAGTGCCTGGCGCTTCCCTTACGAAAGCCGGCCGGGCGTGAGCAGGCGCTCAAGCAATTGCAGTCCAGCCTGCGTAAACTTGAGGATCTCACCAAGCGTTACCCGGACAACCGCGCCCTCGGCGCGCTGGGTCAACGGCTAAATGACCTTGCGGGACGGGTTCACGAGCCTGGAGTCGCAGCGACCGGAGAGTTGGCCGACCTGCAGGAACGACTGGAGTTTCATGTTCGCCGCGCCAGGGACCTGTTGCAAGCCGCCCATGACGCAGAGCGAATGACCCGGCTCGCGGGCCTCATGACCGACCTCGGAATGAAGGCCCCTGCCTTTCAACCCGTCTGCTTTGAAGGCACGCTGCTGGCCTGGGGACTCCGGGTCGACACCTGAACCGGCTTAACTCTCCGACTCCAGAGCAGCGCGCAATGGTGCGAGCCACGGCTCGTACGACTTGGATTTCTGCAGCGATGAACGATAGAGCGGCCTGCGCACCTGTAATTCCGAAAACGTGAATGCCGCCTGCTTGTTTTCATGGAAATTCAGGCACCGGGGATCCCATTCCAGGGCGCAATGCGCAAGAACACGCCGCACTGTGCCTTCCGGTTGATCCACGATGTCAGCATACTCAACGTCGATAAATCGGTCCGGCAGAACTCTGCGCCAGAAGGCCATGAGATCCTGATACAAGCGATGGTAATGGCCCAGATCGGAAAGATCATTGGCGCACGGAAACGCCTCGCTGAAGTTATGCATGAACATTGACAGGCACACGTTCATTGCATCGCGGCGCATGTGTATGATTTTCGCGCCGGGGAAAAGCAGAACAATCAGCCCGAGGTGAAGGAAATTCATCGGCGCCTTGTCGGTAAAACGTGTCGCCGATTTGTCAACGGCCAGCAGCGACTGCCAGTATTGATCTGCAAATCGCCCGGAATGCTCTGCAAGTATGCTTTGCAGCGCGAGACCCGGGTCGCGTTGCAGTATGGCGTCAATCTCGTGCTGGATCCGCGCCATGGCCTGGTTTTCGCCGGTACTCCTCACCGCGGGATGGCTGGAGACAATCTTGTCCATCAGCGTCGTGCCCGATCGTGGCATGCCAACTATGAAAATCGGGGATTGCGTGGA
>CAYMXG010000217.1:0-4701 GCA_964394115.1 uncultured Enterobacteriaceae bacterium
TACACTAAGCTTAGTGTTTAAGCGACACTAAGCTATGACGCATACCTACGAACATCCCCACCCTGCCGTTACCACGGACGTGGTGATCTTCACCCTCGCGGATGACGCCCTGAAGGTGCTGCTGGTACGTCGCGCCCATCCCCCGTTCCAGGATCAATGGGCGTTGCCCGGTGGCTTTGTTGAGATCGGCGAGGATCTGGAAGTCTGTGCCCTGCGGGAACTGGAGGAGGAAACCGGCGTCACCGGCGTGTTCCTCGAACAGTTGTATACCTTTGGCTCACCCCGGCGTGATCCGCGCGAACGTGTCATCACCGTGGCCTATTTCGCGCTGGTGCCCATGGACCGCCTGCACCTGCGCGCTGCCAGCGATGCGCGGGAAGTGGCTTGGTACCGTTGCGATGCATTGCCGGAACTGGCCTTTGACCATGCAGACATCGTGCGCATGGCACAGCAACGCCTTTCTGCCAAGCTCCAGTACTCAACGCTGGCGCTGCAGTTCATGCCGGAACGCTTCACGCTGGGCGAACTGCAACGGGTATATGAAATCATCCTGGGCGAGCCCCAGGACAAGCGCAATTTTCGCAAGCGCGTACTGGCCTACGATTGCATCGAAGATACCGGCACCGAGCGGCGCAATGGCAATCACCGTCCGGCCCGGTTGTACACGGTTAAAACTCCCGGTGAAGTCCGGATCATTCGTTGATCGGGGAGTCTTCATGTCCACCCAGATAACCATGCCTGACTATCGACTGCGGCCGGAACAGGTGCCGGAGACCGTGGTGGAGATCCTGCCGCCGGCGGAGCGCGACCGGCTGCGGGCCCAAATAAGGAATCTGCTCGTGTCGCAGGGCGCTGTGATGGTGGCGCATTACTACACCGATCCGGAGCTGCAGCGCCTGGCCGAGGAAACCGGCGGCTATGTCTCGGACTCCCTGGACATGGCCCGCTACGGGCATGATTCAAATGCTGCCACGCTCGTTGTCTGCGGCGTGCGTTTCATGGGCGAGACCGCCAAGATCCTTAATCCGGAAAAGCGCGTGCTGATGCCGACGCTGGCCGCTGAATGCTCGCTGGACCTCGGCTGTCCCGCCCCGGTATTTACCGCGTTCTGCGATCAACACCAGGACCGCACCGTGGTCGTCTACGCCAATACCAGTGCGGCGGTGAAGGCCCGGGCCGACTGGATGGTGACCTCCAGCAGCGCCGTCGAAGTCGTCAGCTTCCTGCGTGACCGGGGCGAGAAAATCCTCTGGGCCCCGGACAAATACCTGGGCGAATACATTCAACAGCAGACCGGCGCGGACCTGCTGTTGTGGCAGGGCGCCTGCGTCGTGCACGAGGAATTCAAGGGACTTGAGCTGGCGGAGTTGCGCGCGCAATACCCCGGGGCGAAGGTGCTGGTGCACCCCGAATCCCCGGCCGCTGTGATTAAACAGGCGGACGTGGTGGCATCCACCACCGGCATTATTCGCGCCGCGCGGGAAATGGACGCGGACACCCTGATAGTCGCCACCGACAACGGCATCTTCTACAAGCTGCAACAGGCGGTGCCGGGCAAGACGCTCATCGAAGCGCCGACCGCGGGCAAGAGCGCCACCTGCAAGAGCTGCGCCCATTGCCCGTGGATGGCCATGAACACGCTGGCGCGCCTTGCCAACACGCTGGAGACCGGCGCCAATGAGATCCATGTAGACGCTGCCATCATTGAACGCGCACAACGACCCATTACGCGACTGCTCAACTTTGCCGAGGAGCGCCGACGCACCATTTATGGCAGTGGGGATGCTTGACCCCAGCTACAAGCTACCAGCCACAAGTGAAAAGGAAGACGAAAGTCGCTCGTTCCACTTTGGTTCTTGTAACTTATAACTTGTGAACTGTGACTTTCCTTCATGAACACCGAGACTGTGGTGCTCGTCCATGGCCTCTGGGTCAGCGCCCGCAACATGGGGCTGCTGCAACACCGGCTGAAGGGCGCGGGGTTCCATGTGCGCGCATTTTCCTACTCCACGGTTCAAACCGCCCCGCGCCTGAATGCCATGGAACTGAATGCCTTTTGCCGCAAGCTGGATGCGCCGGCGCTGCATTTCGTCGGCCACAGCCTGGGCGGCATCGTGTTGCGCCACCTGTTCCACGATTACCCGGATCAACCGCCCGGGCGCGTCGTCACATTGGGGACGCCACACCAACCCAGCAGCGCGGCCCGCTCATTGTCCCGCATCCGGCCCGGGCGAGTTGCCCTGGGCCACAGTGTTCAGGAGGGACTGCTGGGCGGGGCGCCGCCCTGGGATCCGCGCCGGGAACTGGGTTGCATTGCCGGCACGCTGCGTTTCGGCATGGGGACACTCGTTCCCGGCATTCCCGCCCCCAGTGACGGCACCGTGGCGGTTGCTGAAACACATCTCCCCGGCATGGCCGATCATGTCACCGCACCCGTGTCGCACTTGGGATTGTTGCTCTCGCGACGCGTGGCGGACTACACCGCGCATTTTCTGCGGCACGGACAATTCCCCGGGGCGGCTTGAAGGTCCCGATGATAAAATGATTGTCGGTCACATAATTGTCGAACGCACACTGGAGCAACCGAGTTGAGGCGCAGACGTCACTCATGAACACGGTGCGCATTCTCGGCATCGATCCGGGTTTTCAGCGCACGGGCTACGGCATCATTGACGTGGTCGGCAATCACACGCGCCACGTCTGCCACGGCGTGATCCGCTGTGAGGGCGGAGAACTGGGAGAGCGCTTGCGGCGTATTTTTGCCGGCATTACCGGGGTCATTGAGCAATGGGCGCCGATTGAGGCGGCGGTGGAAAAGGTGTTCGTGGATCGCAACGTGGACTCGGCGCTGAAGCTGGGGCAGGCGCGCGGGGCGGCGGTCACGGCCTGTGCCAATCTGGCCTTGAGCATTCATGAATACAGCCCGAATCAAATTAAACAGGCCACCGTGGGCCGCGGGCACGCCGAGAAGCAGCAAGTGCAACACATGATTCGCATCCTGCTGTGTCTGCCCGAACGGCCGCAGGCGGACGCCGCGGACGCGCTGGCGGTGGCCATCTGCCATGGCCATCAGCGTGAGGGGTTGCGGCGGATCGCGGCGGCGGCACTGGCGCAGGGGGCGACCCGATGATTGGCCGGTTGCGCGGCATCGTGCTGGTGAAGCGTCCGCCCCACATCCTGCTGGACGTGCAAGGCGTAGGGTATGAGCTGGAAGCGCCCATGACGACGTTTTACAAACTGCCGGAGGTGGGTGCCGAGATGCAGTTGTTCACCCATCTGGCCGTGCGCGAGGACGCCCACCTGTTGTTCGGGTTTGCCTCCGAGGGCGAACGGCGACTGTTTCGCACACTGCTGAAGGTGAATGGCGTCGGCGCACGCACGGCGCTGACCATCCTGTCCGGCATGGAGGTGGAAATCCTGGTGCAGTGCATCCGGGGCGGGGACGTGCAGCGCCTGGTGCGGTTGCCGGGCATCGGCAAGAAAACCGCCGAGCGCCTGATCGTGGAACTGCGCGACCGGGTGGCGGATTGGGATGATTCCGGATCAACGGTTGATGCTTCTGCGCGTACCGCTGCGGCCAATACCCCGGGCCATGCAAGCGAAGAGGCGGTAAGCGCATTGATCGCCCTGGGCTACAAACCCCAGGAGGCCAGCCGCTTCGTGCATGGCGTGGCCCAGGACGGCATGACCAGTGAGGCCATCATCCGTGAAGCCCTCAAGGCATCCATCCGATGATGGAGCCAGACTCCATAACCACTGCCGCCAGCACACCGGAAGATACCGCAACGGAACATTCGCTGCGCCCGAAGAAGCTGGCTGACTACCGGGGCCAGCCGGTGGTGCGCGAGCAGATGGAGATCTTCATCAGTGCGGCGCGGGCGCGCAAAGAGGCGCTGGACCACGTGCTGATCTTCGGGCCGCCCGGGCTCGGCAAGACCACGCTGGCGCACATCATCGCCGCGGAGATGGGCGTGAACCTGCGCCAGACCGCCGGCCCGGTGCTGGAACGGGCCGGGGACCTGGCAGCCCTGCTCACCAACCTGGAACCCCGGGATGTGCTGTTCATTGACGAGATTCATCGTCTGAGCCCGGTGGTGGAGGAGATCCTCTATCCCGCGATGGAGGACTACCAGATCGACATCATCATCGGCGAAGGCCCGGCCGCGCGCGCCATCAAGCTCGACATCCCGCCGTTCACGCTGGTGGGCGCCACCACCCGCGCCGGATTGCTGACCTCGCCGCTGCGCGATCGCTTCGGCATCGTGCAGCGGCTGGAGTTCTACAACAACGCCGACCTGGCCGGCATCGTCCATCGTTCCGCGGCCATATTGAATGTTGATATCGATGCGGAAGGCGCCACGGCCATTGCCTCGCGCTCCCGCGGTACGCCACGCATCTCCAACCGCCTGCTGCGCCGCGTGCGTGACTTTGCCGAGGTCAAGGGCGATGGCAGCATCAGCGCGCAGACAGCGTCCCGGGCGCTGGACATGCTGAACGTGGACAGCCATGGCTTCGATGTCATGGATCGAAAACTGTTGCTGGCCATCATGCAGAAATTCGACGGCGGCCCGGTGGGTATCGACAACCTGGCCGCCGCCATCGGCGAGGAACGCGGCACCATCGAGGACGTGATCGAGCCGTTCCTGATCCAGCAGGGCTTCATGATGCGCACGCCGCGCGGCCGCATGGTGACGCGCAATG
>CAYMXG010000218.1:0-4667 GCA_964394115.1 uncultured Enterobacteriaceae bacterium
CTGCTGGGCGGCGGATTTTGATCGATCGGCCTGGGGATTAATGATCACGTAGGTCAGGTAGATATCGTGGTCCCGGGCGTGGCGGTAGTAGTCCATCAACGCGCCGGCGCGGTCCGGGTTCCAGGCCCGGAATACGTCATAACCCATGACCATGCCCGAGATGCAGGAGGCCACGTGATCCGGTGATCGGCCCAGGAATCCCGCGTGCAGTCCGCACCAGGATTCCAGCGCTTCGCGCCGGCGCACCAGTTCCCCGTGGCTGGTGGGCAGTTCCCACATGCGGTTGGCGGTTTCACCCGTGTCGGGGCTGGTGAAGGTCATAAGCTCCGCGTTGCCCGGCGCCGACTGGAAGTCGTACAGGCGGCAGACGGAATCAATGGAACGCCGGTAGGCGGCGTGGGTGGTGACGTCGCCAACGCGACGCCCCTCCAGGAATATCTGCCGGCTATCCTGCAACGTCGCGCGGTGTTCAGTACCGTTCTTGATCATTTTGCGCGGCGCATCATTAATAGTGGAGGGACAGCGGCCAGTTGCCGATCAGATCCCGTTCCGGGCGGGAGTTCAGCACCGGGTCCACGCCGGTGTACGCGCCCCGGAAGAACACCAGGGGCCGGCCGGATTCGCGGTATTCCAGGTGCAGCACCCGGCCCAAAAAGATCACGTGATCGCCGCCATCCACGTGCGCATGGGTGCTGCACTCCAGGGACGCCAGCGCCCCCTCCAGCAGCGGTGACCCATGGCGCCCGGGGCGGAAGTCCACGCCCTCCCACTTGGCGGTCAGGGGCCGGGCAAAGCGCTCCGACAGGTGGGACTGGTCACGCTGCAGCACATTGACGGCGAAATACGGCACGCGCTCCCAGGCACGCAGGCTCCGCGCCTTGCGGCTGATGCTGAACAACACCAGCGGCGGGTCCAGTGACACCGAGTTGAAGGAATTCATGGTCATGCCGACATATTCACGCTGCCCGGGGTCCCACGCGGTGGTGACGACCACCCCGGTCGCGAACCACCCCAACGCCTGGCGCATCCGGTCGCAGTCAATGCCTCCCACCCCTGCACGCGCCACGCTTTCCCCCGTCATCGGCCATTGCCTTGAATCAATATAGCTTCATAATAAAGCTAATTTTATTATGTAGTCAATGATCGGCGGCGGTTGCCAGAACTCAGGGCTCCGGTGCTGGCCGGCCCGCGGCGGCGCTCTGGTGCAGGCGCGGACGTGGAAGTAAGCTACGCGCCGGCTTCCAGTCTGGGAACGGGCACATGGCGGCGCAGCGCAACGGGAAAAAATCGGGACGGCAGGCGCCGCTGACGACCAGCCGCCCGGATCTGCTGGTCGCGGGCACCGACGACGCCTTCCGCGACTTTATCCATAATTTTCTGGCATTCTCCGAGCGCGTCATGGCGGTACGCGAGGGATTTGGCGACTTAATCGGCCTGACCGGCATCCAGTACACGGTGCTGGTTTCAATTGCGCACCTGCAGGTGCGGGGGCCGGTCAGTATCAACATAGTGGCAACGCATTTGCATTTCAGCGGCGCGTTCATCACCACGGTCACAAATCAACTGGAACGCGCGGGGCTGGTGCTCAAGTCCAGAGACAAAACCGACCGCAGGCGACTGGCAGTGACCACCACCCGCAAAGCCGATGGGCTCCTGAACCAGCTCGCCCCGGCTCAGCGTCAGGTCAATGACCTGTTGTTCCAGCGGCTCGAAAAATCCCAATTCCGGGAACTGCAGCGCCTTATGGAGGGACTGGTCGCGTCGGGCGACGAGGCGTTGCGGCTGCTGGACTATGTCAGGCAATCACAAAAACACCCGCGGCAGTGACTTTACAACTGGCGCAATGCTGCCGGCGAAAAGCGCCCGCACTGGAATAGTTCCCGGTTTTTGCTGTCGTGCAGTTCTGGGACATCACCAACCGCCAGGATTGGCATAGCTGCGAGCGTAGGCAGCGGGGCATGCATTCGCAGGTGTTTGAGCATGGGTATTACGCGCCGATGGAGGATATGAGTTTGGATATCAGGCGGTATGTGGCGGAGAGGTTGGGAACGGATTGATATCCCGGCGGGCTGAAGCCCGCCCTACGGCGCGCCCCCTATCGCAACAAGACCTACAGCATCACCGCGCCGTTCTCCGGCAGCAGGGCGCCGCCATCCACGACGATGGCCTGGCCGGTGACGTAACCGGCATCGCGGCTGGCGAGGTAAAGCATGGCGCCGGCGATGTCCTCTGCGTTGCCCCAGCGTTTCATCGGCACGAAGCGCGCCATGGTGGCGCGTTCCTCGGCGGTGGTGACGGCCAGTGCACCCGGCGTCTCCACCAGCCCCGGCTCCACGCCGTTGACCGTGATGCCGTCGGCGGCGAATTCCAGTGCCGCCGCGCGGATGAACCCATTCAGCCCGGCCTTCGAGGCCGCGTAATGAGACGCGCCGGGCACAACCACGTGATTGCCCGTCACCGATGAGGTAAACAGCAGTCGGCCGAAGCGGCGCTCGCGCATCCCGGCCACGAGACCACGGGTGAGCCGAAGTGCGCTGGTCAGGTTGGTTTCCATGGTCTGCTGCCAGATCTCGTCGGTCAGTTGTTCGATGGCTGCGAACGGGTAGATGCCGGCATTGTGGACGAGGATATCAATGTGGCCGGGTCCCTTGGCGCAGGCCGCGAGCACCGCTTGCACGCCGCCGCTGGTGCCGATGTCGGCCGGCACGATCCAGGCCTGCCCGCCGGCCCCGATGATTTCCCGTTGCAGTTGCGCCAGGTCCGATTCCGTGCGCGCGTTGAGCACGAGTGCTGCGCCTTCACGGGCAAAGCGCCGGGCGATCCCGGCGCCGATGCCGCGTCCGGCGCCCGTAATAAGCGCATTGAGACCGGCGAGCCGTCCGGAGGGCTGCCTCACCAGCGATATACGATTTGCCCGCCCACCCACCGCGGTGGCAGGTAGATGATCTGGTTGTAGGGCAGGCCCGAGGCGACGAGGTCGAAGGCGTAGGTTTCAATTTCGGCGTCGGCAATGTTCTTCACGAAAACCGCGGCTTCCCAGCGCTCGTCATCGGAGGTGTAGGAGAGACGCGCATTGCCGATAATGTGGTCCGGGATCTTGGTCGCCGGGGAATTCAGTACGCTGGCCTGGTAACTGCCGGCGTAATTGAAATCCCCCTGCACCGCCAGCATCCCATTCCAGAACGGCCACTCCTTGCGCAACAGGCCGTTCATGGTGAACGAGGGCGCTTGCGGTGGCTCGCGATCGGTGATCCGGCCCGAGGGCAGCGCCACGTCATCCACGTTTGCGTCCAGCGCGCTGACGCCCAGCACCAGATCCCAGCCCTCCGCGGGTTGCACGAACAGTTCTGCCTCCATGCCGTAGATCTCCGCCTGGGCATTGAAAACGACCTGGACGAAATTCTCGAGCCGGAAGGCCTGGTAATCTTCGTAATCGTAATAGAACGCGGCTGCATTCAGGCGCGCCTTGCCATCGAGCCACTCAGACTTGAAGCCCACTTCATAGCTGGTCAGCGTCTCAGGTTTATATGGAACCGCGGTGACCGGCGTCACGGTCATATCCAGCGGCGCGCTGAAGCTGCCGCCCTTGTTGCCCCGGGTGATGCTGCCGTAGAGGAGCCAAGCGTCATTGGGCTTGTAGTCCAGTTCCGCCTTGAACGAGTAGTCGCCGTCGTCCTGCCTGGCGAGATCACCGACGGTGGCTTCGTTCACCGGGATCGCAAACGATCCGAGCCCGGCCACGGTGATGGTGTTCAGCAGGTCGAGTTCCTTCTCATCCTCGGTCCAGCGCAGCCCGCCGATGAAGGTCCAGTTGGGTGTGAAGTCATATTCGAACTGGCCGAACACGGCCCAGGATTCCGTATTCACGGACCAGTCGGTGTTCAGCAGCACGCCGACAAACGGCAGCAGATTGAAGGCCTCGGTGTTCTCGGAATCAATGTTGATGTAATAGAAGCCCGCTACCCAGCGCAGCGCGTCCTGCTCACCGTTCACCCGGATTTCCTGCGAGAACTGGTCCGCTTCCTGGCCGAAGGAAAATTCCGCGAATGGCACCGGCGAGACATCATTGTCCTCCAGGTAGTCAAACTGGAATTCCAGGTAATGGGTGATGGAGGTCAGCGTGACCGAATCGAAATCCCAGGTCAGTTTGCCGGTGATGCCCCAGGTGTCCCGTTCCAGGAATCCGATCCGATCCAGGTCCAGCGCATGGGGGTCGCCGTCCGTATCCGCGTAGCCGAACGGATCGCAGCCGGGGCAGGTGCCGTAGAAGTCCACGTCGTCCGGCAGGTTGACGCCGAGGCCATCGGCGTCCGGGATGCCGGTTCGATGCTGGTAGGGGCCGAGGTGGTCGCTGTCGTGGGTGCTGCCGAACAGGCTCAAGTGAACCTCGGTCGCGTCCGTGGGCTGGATCAGCAATTGCGCGCGGCCACTGTAGGATTCATTGTCGCTGGTGTCCGCGCCGGTGCGGTTGTCCACGAAGGCGTCGTTGTAGTTCGTGCCTACGGACAATCTCCCCTGCACCCGATCTGCCAGCGGCCCGCTGACGGCGCCTTCAAACTTCACCTGGTCGTACTCGGCCAGCGTGAGATCGCCATAGCCTTCGAATTCGTTCGTGGGTTTGCGGCTCAGATAGTGAATCAGGCCGCCGGTGGCATTGCGCCCGAACA
>CAYMXG010000219.1:0-4647 GCA_964394115.1 uncultured Enterobacteriaceae bacterium
CTCTTGTCGCCGGCGATCTCGGTGAGCGTTTGCAGGAAACGCAACTGCATGCTTTGCGGGTTCTTTGACAGGATCTGCGCTGCCTGGAGCAGTTTCTCGGAGGCTTGCAGCTCGCCTTCGGCATGAATGATCTTGGCGCGTCGCTCGCGCTCGGCCTCGGCCTGCTTGGCGATCGCCCGAACCATGCTTTCGTTCAGGTCAACATGCTTGAGTTCAACGTTGCTGACCTTGATGCCCCAGGCCGATGTCTGCTCGTCGAGGATCTTCTGGATGTGCACGTTGAGCCGCTCGCGTTCGGCCAGCATCTCGTCGAGTTCATGTTGCCCGAGCACCGAGCGCAGCGTGGTCTGGGCAAGCTGGCTGGTTGCCGCGTTAAAGTTCTCGACCTGAATTATGGCTTTTTCCGGATCGATGATCCGGAAATAGATCACGGCATTGACTTTGACGGAAACATTGTCACGGGAGATGACATCCTGCGGCGGCACGTCCAGCACGACGAGGCGCAGGTCCACACGCACCATCTTTTGTATGCCGGGAACAATGATAACGAGGCCGGGTCCCTTGACCTCCTGAAACCGGCCGAGGAAAAATACGACGCCGCGCTGGTATTCCAGCAGGATGTTCAGGATCGTCCACAGGAACAGGAAAGCGAAAACAATCAGCAGAGTGGTCACAGTGAATGGCATGTCAGTGTTCCTCCTTCAGCGGTTCTACGCTGACCGTCAGTCCGTCCAGTCCGGTAATGCGCACCTTCTGACCCTGCTGCAGCGCCACCCGCGCGACCGCCTGCCAGGACTCGCCGTGCACGCGCACCCGGCCCATTCCCGCGAAGTCCTCCAGTGCCTCACCCAGGCTTCCGATCATTTCCTCCCGCCCGCTGACGACGCGGCGGCCGTGTACGCGCACGGCGAGCGTGGCCACACCCATGAAAAATGCGGCGCTGAGTGCGGTGAATCCCCCGATCAGGCCAATTGACAACTCGTAGCCCGCCATGTTCGGTTCAAACAGGATCACCGAGCCGGCAACGAAGGCCACGATGCCGCCGATGCCCAGTGCACCGAAACTGGATACAAACAGCTCGCCCACCATGAACGCGGCCCCCACCAGTATGAGGGCCAGCCCGGCATAGTTGACCGGCAGGACCTGCAGAGCATAAAGAGCGAGCAACAGACAGATCGCTCCCACCACACCGGGGAGCACATAGCCCGGGCTCGCGAGTTCAAAAAACAGGCCATAGAACCCGAGCAGCAGCAGGATGTACGCAACGTTGGGGTTGGTGATCACCGCCAGCAAACGGCTGCGCCAGCCAGGTTCGATGTTCTCGATGGGGCGGCCTTTGGTGGTCAGCCGCCGATCCTGGCCGTGCACGCTTACTGTGCGGTTATCGATTGCCGCCAGCAGCGCGTCGAGATCGGTTGCAATGACATCGATGACTCCTTTTGCAAGGGCCTCCTGTGCAGACAGGCTCGCCCCTTCCCGCACAGCCTCTTCCGCCCAGCCGGCGTCACGATTACGCATCTGTGCAAGACTACGGAGGTACGCCACCGCATCGTTGACCAGCTTCTTCTGCATCGCATCTCCCGACCCAGGTGCAGGCGCTTCCCCGGCAGCGCGCTTGTCATCGGAATCTTTTGCGTTTTCATCCGCGGTTTGTTCAGCCGCCGCTTGGTCCCCGGTCTGATTGTCGCCGGGAGTGTCCTGGGACCCGAAATCCGGAATTCCTCCAATCTGCACGGGTGTAGCCGCGCCGACATTAGTGGCGGGGGCCATCGCGGCAATATGGGCGGCATAAAGAATGTATGTACCGGCGCTCGCGGCCCGGCTGCCCGCCGGCGCCACGTAAACAGCCACCGGTACGGAAGAAGCGAGGACGTCCCGAATGATGTCACGCATGGAGAGATCCAGGCCGCCCGGCGTATTCAACTGGATCACCACCAGCGATGCATCGCGGCGCGCTGCCTCGTCCAGACCCCGGTGCAGATAATCACTGATGGCGGGGCCGATGGCGTCATCGACCTTGAGCACGACAATGGCACCGACTTCATTGCCGCCGGTGGCGAAAGCCGTCAGCAGCAATGTGAGTAATGCTGATTTAGTCCAACGCAGATGCACGCAGCAGTCAGACGTGGTGGCTGAATCGCCCGTGTCTCGATCCCGCCAATAATCTCAGGAAATCCTTCCCGGATACGCGTACCACATTCAGGTGATCACCAGCCTCGAAATAGATGTCCTCACACTGTGCAAGGCTTTCGTCAAGTACAGTCTCAATCCCGTAGGCCGTCCCCAGTGGTGGGATCGCGCCGGCCTGGCAATCTGTGAACAGCCGGGTGAGTTCCGTCTCCGTTGCGAGACCCAGTCGCCGATTGAGTTGCCGGCCCAGCGCCCCGAACTCGACTCTATGAGTGGCCGGCACAACCGCCATCAAGTACCCGAACTCGTCTACCACCAGCACGCATTTGGCAAGTTGATCACCCGGAATGTGTACCGCTCCCGCGGTATGCATGCTGTCCGCGGTGGGCGGGTGTCCGATTACATCGTAATGAATGCCCTCCCGGATTATGCAGTTCTGCACAGCTGTTGAAATTGACATGGTCATGCCTCCTGCGTCGCGCAGGGCAGCGGGCAACAACGAGGGCCGCTGCCACCAGACATCTTTCTGTCCCGGCTGCCCGGCGGCGCGATGATAAATACTCCATTGAAAAGTATAGTCCGTCCGGCACGCTGTTGCGGCGCGAATCAGGTTTCGGTAGTCCCGCAGTTTGATTTTCTGAGCGAAGAATCTGTCATTTCGAAGCGACGAAGTGGCTGAGAAATCTTGTAATTTTGATTGTGAAAAGTCCCGCACATGCGTTCGGGATGACAAACTGAGGCACCATCCACGTTTCAGGCGGCTCCGCTGCGGTATAAATCACTCCGATCCCATGTATTTGCATGCATGGAGGGGATGGCTTTGATAATTGCGCGGTTTTCCGGCATTATCGCGCCCGTCCCGGGTGAAGCCAGAGACAAAATGTAAGATGTCGACCACAAATTGCCCCCAACCGGCCGGGCTGCGGCGCAGCGCCGTTCATGCCCTGGCCATGGAACTGGGCGCCAGAACTGTCCCTTTCGCGGGCTTTGACCTGCCCGTGCAGTTTCCCGCCGGTATCAAGCACGAACACCTGCACACGCGCGCGCATGCCGCGTTGTTCGATATTTCGCATATGGGCCAGATTCAGGTGATCGGGACCGACGCGCCGCGCCTGCTGGAAGACCTCGTGCCCGGCGATATCACCGGTCTGGTTCCGATGCAACAGCGCTACACGCTGTTCACCAACGATATCGGGGGGGTCGTCGATGACCTGATGGTGACGCGCCTGCCCGATGGCCTGTGGCTGGTTGTCAACGGTGCGTGCCGGGACAGTGACCTGAGCTATTTGCGTGAACGGCTTGGCGCACAGTGTGATGTGCGCATGCATGCAGACCGCGCACTGCTCGCATTGCAGGGACCGGAAGCGAGTCGCGCCCTGTCCGCCCTGTGCCCGGGGGCGCGGACGCTGGCGTTCATGCACGGCGGCGAATTTGATCTGCTCGGGACAGGTGCCCTCATTCATCGTTGCGGGTATACCGGCGAAGATGGATTCGAGATCTCCGTGCCGGATTCGCAGGCGGAGCGGGTGGCGCGCGCGTTGCTGGCGCAGGATGGCGTGGCGCCGGCGGGCCTGGGCGCCCGGGATTCCCTGCGCCTTGAGGCGGGTCTGTGCCTTTATGGCAGCGATCTCGACCTGAGTACGACGCCGGTGGAGGCGGGCCTCACGTGGACCATCGCCGCGAAGTATCGAAACCACGGCGCTGAGCGCGCCCGGTTCCCCGGCGAGTCAATCATTCTCGGACAACTCAAGGATCCCATCGTGCGCCGCCGGGTCGGCATGCGCCCTGACGGGCAGGCGCCGGTTCGCGCCGGTACGCCGATCATGGACGCCGCCGGGGCCGCCATCGGACATATTACCAGTGGTGGGTACGGACCCAGTGTCAACGCACCCATTGCCATGGGCTATGTGGAAGCACGCTACGCGCAACCGGGCTCGATCCTCCAGGCAGAAGTGCGAGGTCGCATGCGGACATTGCAAACCTGCGCGCTGCCCTTCGTCCCGCACCGGTATCATGCAGCGACATCCAACAGGAGTGGCACGCAATGAGCGGATTGAGATTTACCCCGGATCACGAATGGTTGCGCGTGGAGCCGGATGGGAGCGCGACCCTGGGCGTCACCGATTATGCCCAGGAGCAACTCGGTGACGTCGTGTTCGTGGAACTGCCGGAGGTGGGAAGGCGCTTCGCCGCGGGTGATGAACTGGCGGTGATCGAGTCTGTGAAGGCGGCTGGTGACGTGAAAGCCCCTGCCGCGGGAGAGGTGGTTGCAGTCAATGGCGCACTCGCGGCGGCGCCGGAACTGCTGAACCAGGACCCCATGGGGGAGGGCTGGATGGTCCGCATCAGGTTGGCGGATGCCGGCGCGCTCGCCGCGATGATGGATCCGTCCGCCTATGATCGGTTTATCGCCGGCCTCTGATCGGAAACACGAGAGCATGATCGAGAACCAGCGGCGCACCGCGCTCGAAGAACTGGAAATGCGCGGCGATTTCATTCGCCGCCATATCGGTCCGG
>CAYMXG010000220.1:0-4641 GCA_964394115.1 uncultured Enterobacteriaceae bacterium
GGACAGGGTTGCGATGAGATGCAGGGCTACTTTTTCAGCCGGCCGCTTCCCGCCGAACAATTCTCCGAGTTCCTGCGTGCGGGGAAACGTCTGACTCTGGCGAGGAACTAGGATCGCGGTCGTCAATCCAGGAAGAAAACGGTCCCAGTCCGGTTGTCGCGCAGAAAATACCCATGTGGGCAGTGTGGGACCAAGCCTGAATTGTCATGCTGCCGCGCGCGGCACTGGATCCGGGGAAGGTGTGGGCTGATCGAGGACGGGATGCTCCGGCCCTTTGAGCCCGGGTTTCAAAGGCGCAGAAAGTTGAGGATCCTGCGGGCAACGGCGGGGCATCGACAACGGCGATAATGGGCGTGGCGTTACCGCACGGGGGGCAAGCCAAAGGGTCGACTTTGTAGCCTTTCTGGACCAGACTCGCCGCTATCGGCACTAAGACGGTTGGCGAGAATGAAGACGCAGATGGAAGAACGTCTGCAGTTGGCGCTGAACGCCGCGCGCATGGGTGAGTGGGCCTGGAACATCATCACCGGGGAGGTCGTGTGGTCGCGGGAGTGCCTGGCCCTTTACGGTCTTCCTCCGGATACCCCGATGAGCTACGCACGGTTCCTGCAGGCACTGCACCCGGAAGACCGTGAGCGTGTTGATGCCGCCTTGCGCCGGGCCATTGAAAACCGCACGACTTACGACGAGGAGAAACGCACCGTCTGGCCGGATGGCTCGATTCACTGGACGGCCTCGCGCGGCCAGGTCTATTGCGACGCGGCGAACCAACCGCTACGCATGATTGGCGTCACCTTCGACGTTACCGAGCGCAAACGGGCCGAGGAAGAACACCTGGCCGGCCAGCTCTGGTATTTCGAAAGCATGGACCGGGTCAACCGGGTCATGCAGGGGACGAATGATCTCGAACAGATGATGAGCGATGTCCTCGACGCGGTGCTCGCGATCTTCGATTGCGACCGCGCGTGGCTGGTCTACCCGTGCGATCCGGAGGCCGCCACCTGGCGGGTGCCGATGGAGCGCACTCGGCCGAATTATCCCGGTGCCCTCGCCTCGGGGTCTGAAATCCCCATGGATGCGGAAGTCGCCGCGGTGGCGCGAATATTGAGAACGTCGAGCGGCCCGGTGAAGTTCGGTCCCGGGTACGAGCAACCGATGCCGGCGGGGGTGGCGCAGGGTTTCAGCGTTCAATCCTTCATCGCGATGGCAGTCTACCCCAGGGTGGACAGCCCCTACATGTTCGGACTGCACCAGTGCTCTTATCCGCGGGTCTGGACACCGAAGGAGGAAAGATTATTCCAGGAGATCGGGTGGCGGCTGGCGGATGCCTTGAACAGCCTGCTCGACCATCGCAACCTGCGCGAGAGCGAAGAACGACTGCGCGAAAGCGAGCGTAAACTGAAGGAGACAGGGCAGATCGCGCACGTCGGTTACTGGGAACGCGACGTCGATGCCGGCTGTGTCACTCTCTCAGACGAAGCCTGCCGCATCTTCGGGATTTCGCAACAGGAACGTACTCTCAACCTGGACCATTGGCACGAACGGTGGCTGGGACTCGTCCATCCGGAGGATCGGCCGGGAATCGCCCAGGCAGTTGCTGATGCGCTGCGGGGCGGCCCGAGTTACAACGTGGACTACCGCATAGTCCGCCCGGATGGCGAGATCCGATTCATACACAGCGAGGGCGAAGTGGCGCGGCACGATACCGGCCTGCCTCGTCAGATGCTCGGCACCATGCAGGACATCACCGAGCGCAAGCAGGTGGAGAGCGCGCTGCAGCAGTCGCAACGGGATTACGCGTTGTTGGTAAACAGCATCGACGGCGTCGTGTGGGAAATGGACGTGCCGACATTCCAATTCACGTTCGTCAGCCGGCAAGCCGAACGCATACTGGGTTATCCAATCGAGCACTGGCTGGCTGACGCAAACTTCTGGAAAGACCACATCCACCCGGAGGATCGGGATTGGGCCTTCGACTTCTGCGTTCAAGCAACCCGGCGCCAACAGAATCATAATTTCGACTATCGCATGATCGCCGCTGATGGCCGCATCGTATGGATACACGATCTGGTTACCGTGGTGGTCGAATTCGATCACCCGGCGAAGTTGCGCGGCGTCATGGTGGACATCACGGCATCCAAGCACGCGGAGGAAGCACTGCGGGAAACCCGGGAGCGCGCCCAACTCCTGGTCGAGGCGTCCAATGTCGGTCTATGGGATTGGAACCTGCTCACGAACGAAGTCTTCTTTTCGCCGGAATGGAAGCTCCACCTCGGATATGCCAATCACGAACTGCCCGACCGGTATGAAGAATGGGAAAGCCGCCTGCACCCGGAGGACCGCAAGTCGACGATTGATGCGGTAAAGGACTATATCGAAGGCCGCCGCATGGACTACGACGTGGAGTTTCGCCTGCGCCACAAGGATGGCTCGTGGCGTTGGATCCTCGCCCGCGCAGACCTGGTTCGCGACGCGGCCGGCAAACCGGTGCGCATGATGGGCTGTCACGTTGACATCACCGGGCGCAAGCAGGCCGAGGACCGGATCCAGCGGCTCAACCGCATCTACGCGGTTCTGAGCGGCATCAATTCGATGATCGTGAGGGTCAGCGACCGCAGCGAGCTCCTGCAGGAAGCCTGCCGTATCGCGGTCGAGGCGGGGCAGTTCAAGTTTGCATGGCTGGGCGTCGTGAATCGCGGGACGTTGCAGCTGGATCCGGTGGCGTCGGCGGGTGCGGACGATGGATTTCTCGACATGATCCGGGGCCGCATGTCATTGCGTGACGATGCACCCGGAGGGCACGGCATTTCCGTGCAGGCAGTCAGGGAGAAGCGGGCCGTCGTGGTCAATGACGTGGCCAACGATCCTTCGATCACATTCAAAGGCGCCCACGCCGACCGGAATATCCGGTCGGTCGCAATTCTTCCCCTGATTATCGACGGTGAGCCGGTGGGTACCCTGGGGCTGCACTCCGACCACGCCGGGTTTTTCGATGAAGAGGAAATCCGGCTGCTATTGCAGCTTGCCGGGGACGTTTCCTTTGCGCTCGACCATATCGAAAAAGCGAACAAGCTCGATTACCTGGCCCAATACGATGCGCTCACCGGCCTGGCCAACCGCACGCTGTTCCATGAGAGACTGAGTCAGTTTGTCAAAGCCGCACAACAGAGTCAGGGGAAATTTGCGCTGGTGCTGGCCGACGTCGAACGCTTCAAGACGATAAACGATTCGCTGGGCCGGCAGGCGGGCGACGAGTTGCTCAAGCAACTGGCCGGGCGCCTGGGCCGCGCGACGGAGCCGGGCAACATCGCGCGGACCGGCGTCGACCACTTCGCGATCGTGCTGCCGAAGACCAAGGGCCGGTCGGAAGTCCAGCGGATTGTGGCGGCAATCTGGCGCAATTGCTTTGCGCAGTCGTTCCGGGTGGACAATACCGAACTGCGGGTCGCCGCGAAGGCGGGAATAGCATTGTTCCCGGGAGACGGCGCAGACGCCGATGCGCTGTTTGCCAACGCCGAGGCCGCCCTGCAAAAGGCGCAGCAGACCGGCGAGCGCTTCTTCTTCCATACGCGGGAATTGACCGCCGGAACCGCCGACCAGCTCGCGTTCGAGAACAGGCTTCGGCAGGCACTGGAGAAGGATGAGTTTGTGCTGCACTACCAGCCCAAGGTGGACCTCGAAACGCGCCGCATAGTCGGCGTCGAGGCGCTGATCCGCTGGCAGAGCCCGGAACTCGGCCTGGTATCGCCTGGAAAATTCATCCCGTTGATGGAAGTAACGGGCCTGATCCTGGAGGTCGGCGCCTGGGCGATGCGGCAGGCGTCGCTCGCCCACCGAATCTGGGTCGAGAAGGGGTTGCAGGCGCCGCCGGTCGCGGTGAACGTCTCGGCGATCCAGCTGCGGCAGCGGAACTTCGTGGGCGCAGTGCAGCAGGCGATCGCCGAAGGCATCGCACCCGATGGCATCGACCTGGAGATCACCGAGAGCATGATCATGGAGGACATTGAGGGCAACATCCCGAAGCTGAAGGAAGTGCGTCGCCTGGGCATGAGCATCGCGATTGACGATTTCGGCACTGGCTACTCCTCGCTCGGCTACCTGGCCAAGCTCCCGGTGCAGGCGCTCAAGATCGACCGCTCGTTCATCATCACGATGCTCAACGACCCGGACACCATGACCCTGGTGCAGACCATCATCTCGCTCGCGCACTCGCTCAGGCTCAAAGTGATCGCCGAAGGCGTGGAATCGGAAGATCAGGCTAAGATCCTGCGGCTGCTTCGCTGCGACGAACTGCAGGGCTACCTGTACAGCAAGCCGATTCCCTTCGACGAGATGACTGCCATGCTAAAACGCGAAACGAAATCCTAGGAAAAGCCGCTCAGTCGGCGGGCCAGAATAAGCGGCGCGCTGATGGGCACCCTTCACGACACTATTGCCATCCCGAACGAGCGCAGCGAGGAGGGATCTTTATGTTCAGAGGAGCAGGATTCCTCGGCAACTGCCCCCGGCGTTGCGCTCAGTCTCCGCTCCCGGCTCGACCCTACCGGGTACTTCCATGTACCCGTACCTCCCACGCGCCGCTCCTGCACATCCTGTGCCCGCGGCATAAGTACATCCATGTACAAATCCATGTGGTCGTCC
>CAYMXG010000221.1:0-4627 GCA_964394115.1 uncultured Enterobacteriaceae bacterium
CCTGGCTGGCGTCGCCTTTACAGGTTCCACGGAGACGGCGACCTACATCAACCGGCAACTGGCGCGCCGTGACGGCCCCATCCCGGTTTTCATTGCTGAGACCGGCGGCCAGAATGTGCTGATTGCGGACAGCTCCGCGCTGCCCGAGCAACTGGTACTGGATGCCGCCTACTCGGCGTTCAACAGCGCCGGCCAGCGGTGTTCGGCGCTGCGTGTTCTTTATGTGCAAAAGGAGATTGCGGATCGCACCCTGGCGCTGTTAACCGGCTGGATGGACCAACTGCAGATCGGGGATCCGATGGATCTGGAAACCGATGTCGGACCGGTCATTGACGCGGAGTCGCGCGAGGCCCTGGAACGTCACATGAAGATGACCAGTAAGAGCGGCAAGCTGGTACACCAATGCAAACCACGCTGGGCCAAGGGCCGTGGGAATTATTTCATGCCCGCCGTCCTTGAGATCGGATCCATCCGCGATTTGCCGCACGAGGTCTTCGGGCCAATTCTGCATGTGGTGCGGTACGCCGCTGAAGACCTGAATGCCGTCATCGATGATATCAACGCCTCCGGTTACGGACTGACGCTGGGTATTCACAGCCGCATTGCCGATACTGCCGAACATATCCGGCGGCGCGCCCACGTGGGCAATGTTTACGTCAATCGCAACATGATTGGCGCCGTGGTGGGTTCGCAACCGTTTGGCGGGCGCAATCTTTCCGGTACCGGGCCGAAGGCCGGCGGGCCGAACTACCTGCCCCGCTTCGGCACGGAGCAGACTTGCACCATCAATACCGCTGCGGTTGGCGGAAATGCCTCACTGTTGACGCTATCGCGCTAGAGAATCTTCTGCCTGGACCCCGGCCTGCGACGGGGTGACAGCACGTTGTCATACCGGCGAAAGCTACCCACAGGATGTGGGGTATGCCGCGGGAGGACAGGATGTCCGGAGCGGCCGGTATCCAGCGAACCAACACAGGATCCCGCCCCCGCTTTCGCGGGGGTGACGGCGGACGGATTGGAATTCAATTACAGTGGCGGCGATGAGAATTTCTCGAAGGAGCAGCCATGACCGATCGCTTCGATTTTGCCAGTGACAATTCAGCCGGGGTCGCGCCGGAAGCATGGGCCGCTCTGGAGAAGGCCAACCAGGGGTTCACACCAGGCTACGGCGCCGACCAGTGGACGCAGCACGCCTGCGATCTGATCAGGGAACTGTTCGAGTCCGACTGCGAGGTGTTCTTCACCTTCAACGGGACTGCCGCCAATTCACTGGCGCTGGCCAGCATGTGCCAGTCCTACCACGGTATCATCTGCCATCAATTCGCCCACGTGGAAACGGATGAGTGCGGCGCGCCGGAGTTCTACTCCAACGGCACCAAGGTGCTGCTGGTGGAAGGCGAACACGCCAAGGTGGACCTGAATGCAGTGGAGCGGCGCGTCACCAAGCGCGACGATCTGCACTACCCCAAGCCCAAGGTGCTTTCCATCACGCAGCCGACGGAACTGGGCACGTTGTACGAGACCGACGAACTGGATGCCATCAACGCGTTGAAGACGCGCCTCGGTCTCAAGCTGCACATGGACGGCGCGCGCTTCTTCAACGCAGTGGCGGCGCTGGATGTACATCCTGCTGAGTTGACCTGTCGCCGGGGCGTGGACGTGCTGTGTCTCGGCGGCACCAAGCTCGGCATGCCGGTGGGCGACGCCGTGGTGTTTTTTGATCGCACACTAGCCCATGAATTCGAGTTTCGCTGCAAGCAGGCGGGCCAATTGGCCTCCAAGATGCGCTTCCTGGCCGCGCCGTGGGTCGGCATGCTGGAGGGCCATGCATGGCTGAAACATGCCCGCCACGGCAATGCCTGTGCGCGGCGACTGGCAGAGCTACTGGTCAAGATCCCGGGTGTGTCGCTGGTGGCGCCGGTGCAGGCCAACGCGGTGTTTGCCCAGTTACCGGAACAAGTGGCTTCGGGATTGCACGAGCAGGGTTGGCACTTCTACGACTTCATCGGCGAAGGCGGCGCGCGATTCATGTGTTCGTGGCAGACCACCGACGAACAGATCGATGAACTGGTGGAAGCGGCCAGGGGCGCGGCGGGGTAAATCAGCAACATGCCCATTTGGAGGGTTTGATCCTGCTTTGGTGTGAGCGCATTCTCAATGGAGGATATGGGGACCATTAGCATCAGGATTTCAGGAAAGACAGGGAGGTTTCATGCCGCCAAAAATCAGGGATCTGATTGCGGGACTCAGGCAGGCAGGATTCGTGGAACGAGCAAGTAAAGGGAGTCATCGAAACTTCGTTCACCCAAGAGTGAAAGAACCAGTCACCCTATCAGGGCGCCCTGGCGACGACGCCCGGCACTATCAAGTTCGGGCGGTGCGTTTGGCCATAGAGGAGTCAATAAGATGAAGGACAGCGCAAAGTACGTGAAGATTGTTGAATGGTCCGAAGAGGATCAGTGTTACGTGGGAAGCGCCCCGGGTTTGATCTATGGTGGCTGCCATGGATTGGACGAGAAAGCCGTGTTTGCAGAATTGTGCGAGATCGTTGACGAAGCCATAGAACTTTACCGCATCGATGGCAAACCCCTGCCGCCCCCTACCGCCGGACGCGATTACGCGAACAAGCTTCAGCACGTCGCGTAAGCAATTGAGCTAGAGCTGCGACTCCTCATCGCTCTGCCACCGGAACCGCGATACCTTCCCGCTCATGGTAAAGAGTGATTCCAGCGCGCTGGCGAGGCGTTCGATTGCGGCGGAAAACTCGGAAGTTATCGTGCCGGACTTGAGTTATTGGCGTTATTGTGCTCAGTGACCTCGTAACGCCGCCGCTATGGGCAATCTTGCGGCCCGCAGCGCCGGCAGAAAGCCACCAAACAAACCCAAAAGCAATGCCAGCGCGGTGCCCTGCGCCAACAACACCGGCGTCACCGCGAACTGGAACGCCACCTGGGAGAAGCTGGCGAAGTTCAGCGTGCTGGACTGGAACCCGTCGAAGGAGAGCCAGGCAATGATGCCGCCGATTGTGCCGCCGACCATGCCCAGCACCATGGCCTCCACCATGACGGAGATCAGCACCGGCAGGCGGCCAAAACCCAGCGCGCGCAGCGTCGCGATCTCCAGTGTGCGGGACGATACCGCCGAATACATGGCATTGATGGCGCCGAGGACGGCGCCAAGGCCCATCAGCAATGCGATGACGCCGCCGGCGACGGAGACAAACGTGGAGATCAATTCCGTCTGCGCCTGCAAATACTCATCATGGCGCTGTATGGTGACATTCAATTGCGGATTCGTGGTCACGGAATCCTTGAAGGCCTGGTAGGCATCGACACTGGTCAGCTTGACGTAGGCGGACTGGAAATAGGTGCCGCGATCGAACGCGGTCTGCAAGGTTTGCGCGTCGGTCCAGATCTCGGATTCCTCCAGCCCGCCGTTGGCCTCGAACACCCCCACGACGCGCCACAGGAAACCGGACCAGCGCAACTCCTTGCCCACTTCCAGGTTGGCGAACTGGGCGGCGGCCTGGCGTCCCACAATGACCTCGCCCTTCCCTTCCTGGAACATCCGCCCCTCAATCACCCGGACCTTGTCGTGGATGATGAAGCCGGGTGGTGTCACGCCCCGGAACGGCACGTTGGAGTCGCTGCCGGTGGAGCGCCGCGGGGCATCCACCACCAGCAATGCCTCCGGGGAAACGATGGGGCCATTTTCATTCTTCGCCACGCCCACGGCCTGGGCAATGATGCGGGAGCCTTCCAGTGAAACACTGCTGTTCAACTCCGCAGTGGAACCGCCGCGCATGACCATGGCTACATCGGGGGAGCCGTTCTGTTGCACGACCTTGGCGAAGCCCTCGCGGATGGAGAGCATGCCGGTGAACACCAGCACCACGGCGGCGAATCCGATCGTGGCGACGATGGCGGTGCCGGCGCGCTCGGGCAGGCTGCCCAGGCTGACGCGGATCACCGACAGGATTTGCAGGATGCGATTGACGAACATGGTTCAGGCTTCTCTCAACGCATCCACCATGCGCATGCGCATGGCCCGGACCGCCGGCCAGATACCGGAAAGCAGTCCCAGGGTCATGGCCAGCGCGACCCCGATCAACAACGCCTCCGAGGTCAGCCAGAACGCCGGCATGTATTGGGCCAGCTGCCCGGCCAACCCCCGGCATATCAGATAGCCGACGCCCAATCCCAGCGTCGCGCCAAACAGCGTTAGCAGCAGTGACTCACCCAACACGAGCAGCAGCACGTGCCGCGCATTGAAGCCGATGGCCTTCAGCACCGCCAGTTCCGCGGTACGTTCATTCACGGCCTGGCCCATGGTGCTGGCGGTGACGATGAGCATGGACAGCAACACGGCGCTGACGACGTAGGTGACGATGGCGCCCACATCGCCGACCTGGGACGTGAAGCTCTCGGCAAAGGCCTTCTCCGATGTGGTCTTGGTTTCCCGCGGCGAGTTGGCGAACAGCGTGTCTATGTCCTTGGCGACCCGCGCTGCCTGGGACGGGTCCTTGAGCTTGGTGATGAACCAGCCCGAGGTATCCTTGCCGAAATTCGTGCCTTCATTCCAGTACTCGTAGTGGATGGTGACGGTCTCGGTGTCGAAGGCCTTGTTG
>CAYMXG010000222.1:0-4619 GCA_964394115.1 uncultured Enterobacteriaceae bacterium
GCACGATCAGGTAAACATTGAACGCGTCGACCTGAAACTGTTCGCCATGAATGCCTCCCTGGGTAAGCACATTCCACGCCAGCCAGACGGAGGCGCCAAATCCACCCACGGTTGCGGTAATGTTGATCCGCGTCCCCACTCGCGCGGGGCGCACGAATGCCAGGACCAGCGCGGTGAGTGCCGGTACCAGCAGCGAGACAGTCAGCGCTATCAATCGTTCATCTCCCGGAGCCGGCTCAATTGATCCACATCCAGAGATTCGATGCTGTCCCGGATGTGGAAGAAGAAAACCCCGAAGATCACGGCAGCGATAAGGACGTCAAAGGCGATGCCCAACTCCACCACCATGGGCATCCCCTGGGTGGCGGTAACAGCGGCAAAGAAGAGTCCATTCTCCAGGGACATGAACGCCACCACCTGGGTGATGGCCTTGCGGCGGGTGATCAGCATCAACAGTGCAATCATGACCAGGGCAAGGCTGACGGCGATGGCATCGCGGGTGACGGCTTGCGTGAACTCCCGCACCGGGATGACGACGTTGTAGCAGAAGATCACGAGTGCCCCGGCCGCCATCAGGGTCAGTCCCGGCCTGATCACGGCATCCAGATCCCGCAGAATCCCGAGCGCCCGGGCCTGGCGGATGAGCAACCAGGGTATGAACAGGGCCTTGAGTCCCAAGGTCAACGCCGCGGAGATATATAGATGTGTCAGCCCGGCATCCCACGCCACCAGCGCCGTGAGCGCAGAAAGCAGGAAGCCCTGCCAGGCAAACACCTGGATGGCCGCGACCACCCGCGCCTGGGCCAGCAGCGCAAAGGAGGTCACCAGGATCAGTCCTGCAAACGTGCGGATGGCCTGCTCGATCAGGGGCAGATCAGCGTAGCTGGTCATCAGCGGCCCTCCAGCATGATGAAGCTAAGCATCCCGATATGGGCGAGGGTGAACGCTACGGCGAGAAACGTCGGTACCCGGAACAGCCGCATTTTGGCGACGAGAGTTTCGCCTACCGCCAGCAGTGCGCCGAGAACAGCCAGTTTCACCATCAATGCCATGACTGCGACCACTATGTCGGCTGGATCAAGCGAACGGCTGATTCCCCAGGGCAGGAACAGATTGACAGTCAGCACGGCATAAATGGCCAGTTTGAGTTGGGCCGCAAGCTCCATGAGAGCGAGATGGCGCCCGGTATATTCAAGGATCATGGCCTCATGAATCATGGTGAGTTCAAGGTGTGTCGCCGGGTTATCCACCGGGATCCGTCCGGTCTCGACAATCCCCACGAGAATCACGGCCACCAGGCCGAACAGCAGCGACGGCCGCAGCGCAAGCGGCTGATCCAGGATATAGCCGGTGATATTGGAGAGATTTGTGCTGGCCGCGAGCATGGCGAGCGTGAAGACCACGATAAGCATCGCCGGCTCGGCCAGCGCAGCGAATGTCATCTCGCGCGACGACCCCATCCCGCCGAAGGTCGTGCCCACGTCGAGACCTGCAAGGGCAAGGAAAAACCTCCCCAATGCCAGGGTGCCGACCAAAACAATGGCATCCGCCATTGTCGAAAGCGGGCTTGCCGCCAGTACGAACGGCATCATCGACGCGGCCAGAATTGCCGTGCCACAGACGATATATGGCGCAATGCGGAAAACGTGCGACGCGGTATGCGCCAGCACGACTTCCTTTCCGAACAAGCGGCGCAGGTCCCGGTACGATTGCAGCCACGGCGGAGGCAGGCGGTTCTGCAATGTGCACTTGACGCGCTTCACCCAGTTGGTGAACAAGGGCGCCGTGGCCACGAACAACGCGGTCTGCAGCAGCGCCGCGAGCCAGGCGATGGGGTTCAGGTAATCAGCCACAAAAGCCCGATCAGCGTGAAAAATGAGTACGCCAGGTAATGACGCAAGTGGCCGGTCTGAATGCGTCCGATCTGGCGCGCAGCGGCCAGCACGAAACGTTCCACCGGCACATAGAAATAGTGCCAGCTCAGGTCGTCCGCGTGGATCAGATAGCGAAGCTGCGCAGGCCGGGTAGGCAACCGTGGGTCCATTTCCCGCACCTTCTCTTCATGCATCCGCCATGCCGGCCGGAAGATGTGGCGTATGGGCATGGCGAAGGCCGAGGCGGAGTACTGCATGCGCGGAGTCAGCGAGCCGAAGCCGCAATCCCACGGATCCCGGCGCGGCACCGGCTTGGTGCGCCGGCTCCGGCGTGTGGCGAAATAGACGCCGGCCCAGGCGCCGAGTGCGGTTAGCACGCCGAGAAGTATCAGGGGCGCGCTGTAGCTGGCGACTTCCGGCGCAATGGGCGTGAGCCACAGCCACCCCTGACTTGTCGCTGCAGACACGCCGTAGCCCGTCAGATCATGGGTGATCTTGCTCAGGAATCCTATGGTATTGGTTGGGAGCACGCCGAACAGCAGGCACAGCGCAGCCAAGGCGCCCTGGGCCAGGACCATGCCGATCGAGGCCTCCCTGGCGTGGCGCACGCGCCGCGTGCGCGCCTGCCCGAGAAAGGCGACACCGTACACCTTTACAAAACAGGTGGCCGCCAGCGCCCCGCTCAGGGCCAGCACGGCAGCGGCGATGGGGATCACCGCGCGCAATACGCCGCTCTTCAGCGTCGTCGCCTGTAGCGCCGTCTGGAAGGTCAGCCATTCGGATACGAACCCGTTGAACGGGGGTAGCGCAGAGATGCTCAGGCAGCCGATCAGAAAGAAAAAAGCGGTCCATGGCATTCGGTGGATCAGGCCGCCCATGTGTTCCAGATCGCGTTCATGGCCGTGTTGGACGATCGCTCCCGCCCCGAGAAAGAGCAGGCTCTTGAACAGGGCATGGTTCAGCGAGTGGTATAGCGCCGCGATCAGGCCGAGGGCGCCGAAGGCGGGAAGATCGGCACTGTAGAAGACCAGGGCCAGGCCCAGGCCAAGGTAAATGATCCCGATGTTTTCGACAGAATGGTAGGCCAGCAGCCGCTTGAGGTCGTGCTGCACGAGGGCATACAGCACGCCGTAAAGCGAGGTCACACTGCCCACCGCCAGCACGATGACGCCCCAGGACCAGTGCGGTTCCCCGAGCAGGTCGAAAACAAGGCGGATGAAGCCGTAAACCGCAACTTTGAGCATGACGCCTGACATGAGCGCCGATATGTGCGACGGCGCCGCCGGGTGTGCCTCCGGCAGCCAGACGTGCAAGGGGACGATGCCCGCTTTCATGCCGAATCCCAACAGCCCGAGGCCAAAGGCGGCGGCGGCCCAGAGCGGGGTCAGCTGCGCATTACGCATGGCCGCAAAGGTAAAATCCCCTGCGAATCCCGCGAGTACGCCGAACGAGAGCAGGATCAGCATGGCGCCGATCTGGGCCATAAGAAGGTAGAGAAACGCCGCGCGCCGGTTTGCCGCCTCCTCATGCTCGAAGGCGACCAGGAAGTAACTGGAGACGGACATGAGTTCCCAAGCCACCATGAACGCAAAGGCATCCGCGGCTACAACCACCAGCTGCATGCCCGCGATGAAGAGTCCGGTCATTACTCCGAGAATGCCCAGCGAACTGTGACCGTGGGTGTACGAGCGCACATAACCCGGGCCAAAGAAACTCACCGCCAAGGTGACCATTCCGATTATCCCGAGAAAGAACGCGGCCAGCGCGTCCAGCCGCAGTTGCCAGTGCAACCAGGGCAGACCAAGGGGGAGTTCGCCCGTGAAGGGCAGGTTTCCGGTCAGCGTGAGAATGCACGCGGCCAGTGCCGCGATACTCGATGCGCCCAGCAACGCAAACGATCCCACCCGCAGCAGCACAGGGAATCGATCGGCTGCAAAGGAGACGACGCTGGATGCAAGCGCGAAACCGATCGCCAGGTACAGGCACAGGGCCGGGGATGGTTGCAGGGGCAATGGCACCGGTCGCGTTACCTGAGTCGGACCCCGCGTCCGCCACCCGCGCTAGTAGCCCCTACGGAGAGGAGCTCAATGCCGGCGGATTGCAAGGCGTCGATGATTTTGACCAGCGTATCGACGTTGGCGCGTACCGTCCCGTCGCTTGCCTCCATGCGCTGCACTGTGGGCAGGGAGACTCCTGCGGATTTGGCAAGACGGCGCTGATCCCAGCCGAGCAGGGCGCGGGCCGCCTTCAATTGACCGGCGGAGATCATTCAGTCCGCAAATCGTGGAGTACACATAATGTGTCCATAATAAATGTATAAACATGGTAAATAAATCATTAAACATCATTTTGGAATGACCGCCTCCGGTTGGAGTACGTGGGCCCGAAGCTCCTCAAGACTCCCAATAAGTACGAATGCAGGTTCAGGAAAAAAGGGGCAAAAAGCGGGTTACCAGGCTCATTTGAGAACTCAATCACAGTAGCCGCCGCGGGATATGCCTACTGTGTTTACGATTCCTATTCCCTGGTGTGGTGAGTGATACCACAGGGTGGCTCATGCAATGCAGTTTCACCGTCGTGGCGACTCCAAACGGGTCTCGTTGATTACCTCAAAAAGGGGACAAAAATCAGGTAGTCGCGCGAGATCGTTCAAGCAGGGCAATCAGTCCTTTCCGATACAATCTTCATCGATGAAGTGGAGGATGGATTGTTGAATCCCACGGATCCGAAAATCATGTTGCCCGC
>CAYMXG010000223.1:0-4592 GCA_964394115.1 uncultured Enterobacteriaceae bacterium
CGGACACGCCGTAAATACGTCCATGTAGGCTCGGGTGCCGCTATCCCTGCGGCACACGGTCCGCCAAGAAGGACCGGCCCACCGCCCTTTGGCGAGCGCCCACTTCCAATGCGGTGCAATGCTATCTACTTCTCCAAGTATGGCACCAGATACGGCGTCCAGCGCTCCTCAAAGCCGCTGTCGGTGCGCATTATAAACAGTGCCGGCAGCTTCTCGCGCATCGCCATTTCATATCCGCGCCCGGGACCCAGGATCATCAGTGCGGTGGCCAATGCGTCGGCCCGCGTGGCCGTGGGTGACAGCACGCTCACGGACGCGAGGCGGTGCGTGATGGGGAATCCTGTACCGGGGTCAATCAGGTGACTGTAACGAACGCCGCCTTCCTCGAAGTAATTGCGGTAATCGCCGGAGGTGGCCATGGCCGTATCACGCAACAGCAGCACGCGCTCGACGACTCCCTGCGCCGCCACCGGCCGCTCGATGCCGATGCGCCAGGGTTGCCCGGCGGCATTGACGCCGCGGGCCAGTATCTCGCCGCTGACATCCACCATGAAATTCTTTGCGCCCCGAGCGGCGAAGTACGCACCGACGGCATCGGCGCCGAATCCCTGGGCAATGCCGGACAGATCCAGGTACAAACCGGCTGCCTGTTTGCGCACGGCCGGGGTGCGGGTATCCAGCTCAATGGATTTATAACCCACGCGCTGCCGCGCCTCGGCCAGGGCTGCTTCATCGGGTACTTGTCGCGGCCGCCCGTCGGGACCGAAGCCCCAAAGGTTGACCAGCGGACCGACGGTGATGTCGAACGCGCCATCGGTCAGGCGGCTGATGTCCAGGGCGACACTGAGGATGTCGGACAGGGTTGGCGAGATGGATTGCCAATCCAGCGCCGGGTTGCTGTTGAGCCGGGACAATTCCGAGTCCGGTTTGTAAGTGGACATCCGGGCATCCACCCCGTCCAGTACGGCGGCAATCCCCGCCGCCAGTTCCGCGCGATCCAGGGGCAACGGCGGCGTGACCTTGACGGTGTAGGTGGTCGCCATGGTCAGTCCGTCAAACACCACCGGTTCCGGCGGCGCCTGTTGCGGGCTGCATCCGCCCAGCAGCACCCCCAGCAAAAGGCGTAACAGGGGAAAATTCATTGCCGGCACGGTGAGGGCCCCGCTATGGGGCCTTGATTCCGGGATCAGCCGGCACCGCGTTTCTTGCTGGAGGCCACCGGCATTTCAGGACGGGCATAGGGAACCACCAGCGGCGCTTCGCCCGCCAACTGCATGGCCTTGATGTCGCGCCAGTAGCGGGCCGTCAACAGGTCGCCATGGACCTGCAGGAACACCTCGCGCAGGTCCGCGTCCATGGACAGGAATTTCATGAACTCCTCGGGGAAGATGTCGTGTTCCCCGACATAGAACCAGGCATCGGGGCGCATCACTTCGTCGTCATTCACAGGTTCCGGCAGGTCCCGGAATTCGCAGTCGGTGATCATGCAGACCTCGTCGTAATCGTAAAACACGATGCGGCGGTGCCGGGTGACGCCAAAATTCTTCAGCAGCAGGTCGCCGGGGAAGATGTTGTTCAGGGCCAGGTCGCGGATGGCCTGACCGTAATCCAGGATCGCCGCCTGGGCCTCGTTGCGGTTCACCTCGTTGATATAGAGATTCAGCGGCCGCACGCGGCGTTCTATGTAGCATTGATCAAACCTGAACTGATTGCCTCGTATATGCGTGGTCAGCGTGGCCTCGCGCTGCAATTCATCCAGCAATTCGTCGGAGAAGCGATTCAGGGGCAGTTCCAGGTTGCGGAACTCCTGCGTGTCGATCAGGCGCCCGCCGCGGTCATGCTTGGAGATCATGCGGTATTTGCCGATGACATCCTCGCGCCGGATGGTCTTTGGATAGCCGAACTTGTCGCGGATGATCTTGAACACCAGGTCATAGGAGGGCAGGTTGAATACCAGCATCACCAGGCCCTTGTCACCGGCGGCATGGACAAATTTCTCATCGGTGTTATTGAGGTGATTGGTAAAGGAGCGGTAACGCTCGGTTTTGCCCTGGCGCAGGCGCCCCATGACCGTGTACAGCTCGTCGATGGGTTTGCGCGGCAGGATGGTGTGCAGGAACTGCACGGCGCCGACCACGGAATTCGGGTCGGCAAAGTAATACGAGCGCGTGTAGCTGAATACGATGCTGACCTCCTCTTCGGACAGCAGCACCGCATCCACACGCACGCCGCGGCCGGTATTCTCAAGGGCAATGACAATGGGCGAGATCTGGTGCTGCTGGAGGATGCGGCCGACCAGGTAGGCGCGCGCCGACTGGTAGAAGACCGAATCGATGAATTCAAAACGCAGGAAGTCACCGTATTCCTGCAGATAGAGTCGGGCATACTGGGTAATCTCGCGATCAATGCGCTCGCAATCCTGTTCGCTGGACAGGTATGGCACCTGGAAGGAAAAGTCCTCCAGCACGCCGGCGAATATTTCCTTTACCGAGCCCCACCAGGGATAGTGGCGCAACCGCAGGGCGTCAATGGCGGAGCCTTCCTCCGGTGCCGGTGAGACGAACTCCACCTCCGGATCAGTGCCCACGGTGCCGAAGATGCGGCGCGTGACGGAATTGAAAAAGGTCTTGGTAAAGCCGGCGTCCGGGATGTTCTGTACGCGCTGGCCGAAGAACCAGCGGATGTCATTCCATAGCCGGTGATCGGTGGCGCGCGGTCCCAGGTTCTTCTGCAGCGTGACCACTATGCGGCGTACGGATTTCTCGTACAGTTCCACGCGGCCGATCAGGTCTTCCTGCACGCCCTTCCAGTCCCGGGTCTCGAAGCGCTTGCGGGCGCGCGCGGTCACGCGCTGGAAATTTTCGTTATAGCGGACGAAGCCGTCGTAAATGAGTTGCGCGCTTTCCGCAACGATCTTGGAGGACATGGGCATGACTACATGTTGCGGACCAGCGCGGCGGCGAACTCGCTGCATTTGACCTCGGTGCCACCCTCCATCAGCCGCGCGAAGTCGTAGGTCACAATCTTGCTGGCGATGGTGCGATCCATGGACTGGATGACCAGTTCCGCCGCCTCGGTCCAGCCCATGTAGCGGAACATCATCTCGCCGGACAGGATCAGCGACCCCGGGTTGACCTTGTCCTGGTTGGCATACTTGGGCGCAGTCCCGTGCGTGGCCTCAAACACGGCATGGCCGGTCTCATAGTTGATATTGCCGCCGGGGGCGATGCCGATACCGCCGACCTGGGCCGCAAGCGCATCTGAAAGATAATCGCCATTCAGGTTCAGCGTCGCGATCACGTCAAACTCGCTCGGCCGCGTCAGCACCTGCTGCAGCGTGATGTCGGCGATGGCGTCCTTAATCAGTACTTTTCCGCGCGCCAGTGCCTCCTCCTGCTCCTTGTTGGCCGCCGGCCCACCCTTTTCCGCCCGTGTGCGCTCCCACTGGTCCCAGGTGTAGACCTGGCCGGCAAACTCGCGCTCCGCCAGCTTGTAACACCAGGTGCGAAACGCGCCCTCGGTGAACTTCATGATGTTGCCCTTGTGCACGATGGTGATGCTCTTGCGCTTGTTGTCGATGGCATAGCGGATGGCCGCCCGCATCAACCGCTCGCTGCCTTCCCGGGACACCGGCTTGATGCCGATACCGGAGGTAAGCGGGAAGCGGATCTTCTGGTAATCGCTCGGGAACGCCTCCTTGAACCCCTCCAGAAATTTCTTTACCTCCGGGCTGCCCTCTGCGAATTCGATGCCGACGTATATGTCCTCGGTGTTTTCGCGAAAGATGACCATGTCCACCAGTTCCGGGGTCTTGGTGGGGGAGGGGACGCCCTTGAACCAGCGCACCGGGCGCAGGCAGACGTACAGATCAAGTATCTGGCGCATGGCCACGTTCAGGGACCGGATTCCGCCCCCTATCGGCGTGGTCAGCGGACCCTTAATGGACACCAGGCACTCGCGGCAGAGACCCAGCGTCGCGTCGGGCAGCCACGATCCGGTGAGGCTGTTCGCCTTCTCGCCCGCATAGACCTCGACCCAGAGTAGCTTGCGCTTGCCCGCATAGGCCTTTTCCACCGCGGCATCCAGCACGCGCTCGGTGGCGCGCCAGATGTCCGGGCCAATGCCGTCACCTTCTATATACGGAATGATGGGTCGATCCGGGACCTGCAGGCGTCCGTTGCGGATGGTGATTTTTTCGCCGTTGGCGGGGAGCTTGATGTTACTGGACACGGTATTCTCCTTGGCGTTACAACCCTTGTTTGTCAGTAAGTTACGTGTAGTTTTTCACAAATGCAGCGCGGATTCCACGAAACCGGGCCAAGGTAGTGGCTCAGTCGTAATTTGTCATTCCGAGCGAAGCAAGGAATCCTGCTGTTTGGTGCCCCCTAATCGCAAGATCCCTCGTCGCTGAAGCTCCTCGGGATGACAGATTGGAGCGTTACCCAAAGCCGTTGTGGTAATTGACACCCACCCGGGTTTTCATTAACGTTCCTGCTGTTGCGCCGATTTGATGATCAGCTTGCGGGCGCGTTAAAAATACGGCTAAAGCGGAGCGACCTGCCTTAGCAAATGCTGACGCAGGTTTTTTTATG
>CAYMXG010000224.1:0-1348 GCA_964394115.1 uncultured Enterobacteriaceae bacterium
GCACCGATACCCATCAGCACCAGCACTCCGAGAATTATCCGATTCATGGTGATCTCCATTTCAATCATTCCGGCGAAAACCGGAATCCAGTTAAAACTACATTGTCATGACGGCACAGGCCGGAATCCAGTCCCCACGTCATTCCGACGCAGGCCGGAATCCAGTGCCCATGTCATTCCGGCGCAGGCAGGAATCCAGTGCCCACGTCATTCCGGCACAGGCCGGAATCCAGTCCCCACGTCATTCCGGCGAAAGCCGGAATCCAGTGATTTAATCCTGGGCCCCGGCCTCCGCCGGGGCGACAACATAAGGAAACCGGGGCGACAACAACCGCCGGAATCGTGGCGCCCAAGCATTTTATCCCTTTGCGCCGCGCTGCCGCCGAACCTCGAACAAGCAAATACCCGCCGCCACGGACACGTTCAGGCTCTCCACGTGCCCGGCGAGCGGGATACGCACGACAGCATCGCAGTGCTCGGCCACGTTGTGCCGCATGCCCGAGCCCTCGCCGCCCAGCACCAAAGCCACAGGGCGCTTGAGGTCCGCCTCGTGCACGGAGGTCTCTGCATCGGCGGCCGTACCGAATACCCAAAGGCCGGCCTCCTTCAATTGTTGCATGGCCCGGGAGAGATTTTTCACCGTCAACACCGGGATGTGTTCCGCAGCGCCGCTGGCGGCCTTCACCGCCACTTCGGTCATGGAGGCAGCGCGGTCCTGCGGAATGATCACGGCCTGCGCACCGGCCGCATCCGCCGTGCGCACGCAGGCACCCAGATTGTGGGGGTCCTGCACGCGGTCCAGCACCAGCAAAAGTGCATCAGCGCCCAGAGTCGGCAGCAAATCCTCGAGTTCCCGGATCGGGCCCTGTACGCGCGTGCGGAACAACGCCACGCCCTGGTGCTTGCCGTAGGTGGACTCCACGTCCAGTTCGTGACGCGTCACGTGGCGCACGGGGATATTGTGGCGCTCCACCTGCGCCATGATCTCGCGCAGGGCGGCGTTTGGCTCGCGGTCCGCCTGCAGCAGCAGTCTCTTCACGCGGTCCGGCGCTGCGCCCAGCGCATGCCGCACGGCATGCATGCCGAACACGAACTCAGTGCCGGCGTTTTCGCTTGCGCCGGCCATGCTGGGCCTGCCCTCCGCCACTATCCACGACCTCGAAATCCATTTTCTTCTCGTCGGAATCCACGCGCACGACCTTGACCTTAACCTTGCCCGCGAGGCGGAATTTCAGGCCACGCCGCTCGCCCACCAGTTGGTGTCGCACCGGATCATGCTGGTAGTAGTCCGAGGGCAGCGCGGTGATGTGCACCATGCCTTCCACGAACAGATCATCCAGTTCCACGAA
>CAYMXG010000224.1:1448-4576 GCA_964394115.1 uncultured Enterobacteriaceae bacterium
GTGGTGTCGAAATCCAGCACGCCGGTCTCCGCGCGCTTCCTGTTCATCAGCTTGAACAGCTGGTAAAGATGCTCCAGGTGCGGGACGATCCGGGCGCGCTTGCTGCGCAGCGTCGCATCCTTGTCCACCACCAGCGCCGCCACTTCCGTATAGGTCAGCCGCGCCGCCGAGCGGATGATCGCATCAGCGAACTTTGCCCCGCGCACCTTGCCGTCCGGGCCCACGTCCATTTCGCACACCATGGCCAGGCGATCCACGTCGGGCCGCAACGAGCAAAGGTCATTGGACAATACCTCCGGCAGCATCGGCACGACGCGGTCGGGGAAATACACCGAGGTGCCGCGTTCACGCGCAGAGATATCCAATGCCGAACCGGGACGCACGTAATGGGAGACATCGGCAATGGCGACAATGAGGCGCCAGGATTTTCCATTTGGGCCCGCGGGTTCGCAGTACACGGCATCGTCGAAATCCCGCGCGTCTTCCCCATCAATAGTGACCAGCGCCACGTCACGCAGGTCCAGCCGGCCGCGCACCGGCAACGGCGCATGGGGGTCCATTTGCGCCGCCTCGCGCTGCACATCCTCGCTCCACTCGTGCGGAATGCCACTGGCGCGCATCGCAATTTCCGTGGCCATGCCGGGCGCAGCATGTTCACCCAGTACTTCCACGACACGGCCTATGGGCTGCGCATGGCGCGTGGGCTGGGTCACGACCTCGGCCACGACAAACTGCCCATCCCGGGCATTCATTAAATCCTCCGCCGGGATCAGCACGTCCTGGTTGACGCGGCGGTTGTCCGGCGTCACGAAACCCACGCGTCCCTGGCGTTTCAGACGCCCGACGACGCGGGTATTGGCGCGCTCCAGCACCTCCACGATGGCACCCTCGCGCCGGCCGCGATTGTCGGTGCCCGCCACGCGCGCCGCGGCGCGATCACCGTGCAACACCGTGCGCATCTCGTTGGCCGGCAGGAACAGATCCGTCCCGACGCCGTCGTCCGGTATCAGGAACCCGTAACCATCAGGGTGGCCGACCACCCGCCCGGTAACGAGATTCAACTTGTCGATCAGACCATAGCCATCGCGGCGGTTCAGCAATAGCTGGCCGTCCCGAACCATGGCGGCAAGGCGAGTCTCCAGCGCATCCCGCACCTCGGGGGACTTGATGCGGAAATGAGCCAGCAGGTGTTCGAGCGTGCGCGGGCGACCGGCGTCACGGAGAAACTCGAGGATTGCCTCACGTTCGGGGATAACCACCCGATGGGTTCGTGGTCGGGATGGGTCGCGTGTATTTCGTGTGTTTCTATGCTTTTTCATTGGTCTCTATATGGGGGCTGTAAATACGGCGTTCAATTGACAGAGGACAGGCCGGTGCGTAAAGTGCGCCGCACTCCAAAGGTAATTCCCGATCCCTGCCGAGGTGGCGGAATTGGTAGACGCGCTGGTTTCAGGTACCAGTGGGTAACACCGTGGGGGTTCGAGTCCCTTCCTCGGCACCAAATCTTCTGGTCACACAATACCACAGCAACCCACGCAAGCGCCTGTTAATTATGGCGTTTCGTGGTTGTTTGTTTTTGCGCCTCCGTGCGGATCCGTTTTGCCAAATCGACTGCGTAAAGTCCGCACCACAGCCTCGTCCGCGCTTTGGCTGAACAATAGTACTGGTGAATATCCGCGACGAACTGACATTGCCGATGACGTAAGCATAAGCACCATTGTTAACACGGTATTCTGCCAACTGGTCAACGGCCACTGTCCATCCCATGAAAGCGTCATCATGTCAGACAAGGGAGAAAGGTACGGAATCGCCCAGACATCGAGCGGATGGGAGCCCCGGGAACCCCCAAGGTCCATGAGCAGGTGCAAATGAAACGCCAGGAAGGCCAGCCACGCAGTTCGCTGCTTTTGCTCTGCCAGAAACCACGCGAGCACTGCAACGAGCAACGCTGCAGGGACACCATGACCCCAGTTGTGGTGATAGGTCTCGTAAAAAACTGATTCGGGCCGACCCAGCAACTTGTTCGCCAGGTCAATGGCGTACCCAATGCCATCAATGTCCGGTACGACGCAAGCCCAAGTGACGATGGCGCGGTCCCGCGGCGGAAGCTGCGCCAACTCCGCCACGGTCCAGCCCGCAAGTAGATGCGTTATTGGGTGCATAAACTAATCAGCATGATCCGTGAATTTCATTTGCAGCTATTCGGCGCCAACGAAATATGCCTTGTCGCTGCTATTCAAATATAGCTTACATACAGGGATAACCAACTCGGGAGAGGTTCTCACCTGCGAGGCCGGATCACGCTGTTGCCCACATGCATTCGAGGAATTACCGGACGAATGCAAGGGCTGATGCTGTCAACCACCGGGCTCTTGGAACGCAGCGCGCTGGTTCAACTCCGCCCGGAGCGCGCGCCACGACGGCAAGAATGTGCCCATCAGCCTCATGAAGCGCTCCCCGTGTCCCGGCTCGAGCAGGTGAATCAGTTCGTGCACGAAGACATATTCCAGGCACGCCGGGGATTTCTTTGCGAGCTCCAGGTTGAGCCAGATACGGCGGGTGCGGATGTTGCACGAGCCCCAGCGTGTCTTCATTCGCCTGATGCGCACTTCGCTGGCGTTGATGCCGATCTGCGCTTCCCACTTTCCAGTCAGCCCTGGAAGGTGTGCGTATAGTCTGTTCCGATACCACGCTTGCATTGCCGCGCTGCGTTTTTCGCGTGATGTGCCGGGTCGCACAAGTAAAGACAGGGTGGTGTCGTTGTGCAAGGAGACCCGGGCCGGGCCATTGTGCTCCGCCACCTCGAGCAGGTAAGGCCGGCCGGCGTAATAGTGGTTCTCGCCTGAAACAAACTCGCTGGCCGATTGCGGGACCTGCGTGGCAACCGCGGCCTGCTTGCGGCGGATCCAGCCCAACTTCGATGTTACTGCCCGCCGGATGATCTCTTCGTTAAAACGCAGCGGCGCCGCAACGCGGACACTGCCACGGGGCGGGTGGATACTGATACGGAGATTCCTGACTTTCTTGCGGACAAGTTGGATGCCTATCCCGTCCACTTCGATCAGGTGACTGTCCCTCTTCACGTTTACTTAAAGCGCGCCTTTCAATCGCTGGATATCCTTGTACCG
>CAYMXG010000225.1:0-4563 GCA_964394115.1 uncultured Enterobacteriaceae bacterium
TGGTGCGCAAGGCCATGGTGGAGACCAGCCGCCGCAATGTGAGCCTGCCGCTGCGCCACGGCATGCCGTTGCCCGGCGGGCGCGGCCTGTTCGGCATGATGTACGGATTCCTTGGGCAACCGGAAAGTTTCGGCATCAAGCTGGTGAGCCTGTTCCCCGGCAACGCCGCCGCCGGGCTGTCATCGCACATGGGCCTGGTGATCCTGTATGAGGGCAGGCACGGCAAGCCGGTGGCGATCATGGACGGCAGCGTGGTCACGGCCATTCGCACTGCCGCCGCCAGCGCCGTGGCAACCGATGCCCTGGCGCGCCGCGACACCACCACATTGGCAATTCTCGGCACCGGCGAACAGGCGGCATCCCACCTGCACGCCATCCCCGTGGTGCGTCCGATCAGCACGGTCCGCGTGTGGGGCCGGAATCCGGATCATGTCAGGCGCTTCATTGACGCCCATAACAAGGACACGCAGGCCGCCATGGTGCCGGCGGATTCCGTCGCGGCAGCCGTTGCCGATGCAGACATCGTCTGCGCGGTGACATCATCGCCGACACCAATCCTGTTCGGCCGCGACGTGCGTCCGGGTACCCATGTCAACCTGGTCGGCTCATCCTTCCCGGACCGGGCCGAGGCGGACACGGATCTCGTGGTCAAGTCCCGCTATTTCATTGACTACCGCGAAAGCACCCTGGCCCAGGCCGGGGAATTCCTGAAGGCAAAGGCAGAAGGGGCCATCACCGACGGGCATATCGTGGGAGAGATCGGCCAGGTTCTGGCCGGGAATGTCACCGGCAGGCAAACGGCAGAGGAAATCACCGTCTATAAGTCACTGGGCATCATCGCACAGGATCTGGCCGCAGCCAGCCATGTGCTTGCTGTTGCCGAGCGGACCGGCATGGGTCAATTACTCAGTCTGTGAGAATCCTCGAAGCGTCATACCGGCGAATGAACTTCACCCCCGCGGAACCAGGGGCCGGGGTGACGGAACAGGTGCCGGGGTGACAGCGCGACAATGACAATCTTGCCTGGAAACTGCCTTATTCAGACCTTCGTTAACGCTCCGCGCCGGCAGAAGGTTGCGCAGGCTCCGCCGATGCCTGCATCAGTGAATCCAGCCGGACCCGTGGCATGAACCATTGCGGCTCAAGTTCCATCGCGCGCCGATAGTCCGCCTTGGCCCCGTCGAAATTGCGCAGATGCTCGTACGCCATGGCGCGATTGAAGTAGGCAATGTGGTCCATCTCCAGGCCCAGTTCCACCGCCCGCGTGTAGTCGCTGATCGCAGCGTCATAGGATCGGCGCATATACGCTATGTTGCCCTTGTCCACGAACACCTCGCCCGAGGCCGGGTTCATCCCGATGGCCGCGTCAAAATCCGCAGCCGCGCGATCCAGCTCCCGCTGCGCCAGGTACAGGATCCCCCGGTTCACAAATGTCGCCAGGCGATCGCGGCCCGAGAGCCGGCTGCGTTCCAGCGCCAGGTTGCAATCTGCAATGGCATTCGGATCAGCGTAGTCGCGCCGCGCGGCAATGGAAGCCGCATGAAAGCAATCCCGGGCGGAGCCATCGCCACCGATGACCGTCATGGATTGGGCGCCACCGGCCATATCGGTCTCCGCTGCCGCGGCCGGCGGGCCCAGCATCATTGAACTCAACAGAATATAAAGAAGTGGTAAACGCACGGCGGGAGCCTCCTGATTTCCGATTTTCTGCATCTAGTAGGGCGGGTTTCAACCCGCCATTACTTTTTAAGTATAGTCACAAATATCCGAACCGCTTTGCCGGCTGATTTGATGCTTTGCGACAAGCTCGCGTTATTCCCTGTAGGGTCGCCAGACGCAGATGGCGCGCTGAAGCGCGCCCTACATGCAGATTCTGAAGGGCCGGGTTCAACCCTCCGCGCCGCCAGCCAGCCAGGACCCCATGCGCAGGCAATCAGCCCCGAGTTGCTGTTCGGCGCCCGCCATCAATTCCTGCACCAGGTCCCCGGCCGGCTGCACCGAATGGACAAAGTCCACGCTTTGCCCGGCATAGAGCGCCATGGCTTCCACGGCCCCGGTTGCGGATGCCAACGGCCCCATGACACTGCACCGGGGAACATCCACCCATTGATCGCCCATCTGCATCCTGCCGACGATATCGCCCTGGAACCGGTCCACGGCATCCACGCAGGAGCGCAATACCCGGTGCGGTGCGGCCCACATGCCGGAGAATTTTTCCGTGTAAACAGTGTCTTCACTGCGCGCAGCGAGAATCAATTCGATAAAGCGCGGGTGATACCCGGATTCCGGCGTGGCCACAAAGCGCGTGCCCAGCCGCGCCCCGGCCGCCCCCATGGCAAGCACGGCCGCGATCCCGCGCGCATTACCAATCCCGCCCGCAGCCAGCACCGGGATCTTCACCTTGGCGAGAACCTGGTTCAGCAACGGCAGCAACGCCGTGGTCCCGCGCACATGCCCACCCGCCTCCACACCCTGGGCAATGATGAAATCGCAGCCGGCAGCTTCGGCGGACAATGCTTCGTCCACGGACCCCACCTGCCAGGCCGCCAGTGCGCCGCCGGCATGAACCCGGCGCACCAGTCCGGCATCGGGATCACCGTAGAAAAACTCAACGACATCCGTAAGGGATGCCGCGACTTCCACCGCGCCGGGGTCCTCCAGGAATGGCACGAGGAAATTTATGCCGAGTTTTCCCGGCGGCGCGGCCCGCAGCGGCGACAATAATTCCCGCAACGCCGGCGCCGACATCAATGCACCACTCAGCATGCCCAGCGCGCCCGCCTTCGCGACTGCAATTCCCAGTGCGGGGGAAGCGGTGCCCATGCCGGCGTTTTGCAACGGATGGCGGCAACCGACCAGCCTGGTGAAGGGTGTATTGATCGTCATGATCGATGGCTACTCCCACGATTCATTCAATACCGCGCCGAAAACATTCCGGTCCACGTTGCCGCCGGAAAGTATCACGCCCACCTTGCGGCCCGCGAGCCGGTTCCGTTCCTGCAACGCGGCCGCCAGCGATGCGGCGCCCGCCCCTTCCGCCACGTTGTGCGTGCACTCGAACAACATGCCCATGGCCTGCGCCACGTCGTCGTCCGTCACCTCGACCATGCGCGCCACGTGCCGCCACATGATCTCCAGCGCCTGCGGGTCCGGGCTGCGGCACGCCATGCCGTCAGCGAGCCTGGTGGTTACCGGCGCCTCCATTGGGCGCCGGGTGGTAAACGATTCGGCGTAGGCGCGCGCTTGCGCTGAAACCACGCCGACGATTTCCACCTTGCGACCAAGTGCCTCGCGGGCCGCCACCATCCCGCACAGTCCCGATCCCATGCCGACAGGCATGTACACCACGTCCAGGTCCGGTACCGCGCGCAGGAATTCCAGGCTGTAGGTGGCCACGCCCGTCATCAGCTTGTCGTGGAACGACGGGACCATGTGCAGGGACAGATCGCGCGCGAGTTTCTCCGCATATTCGCGCGCCGTCTGGAATTCCTCGCCGTGTTCAATCAACTCCACGCCCTGGGCGCGCATCGCCGCATTCTTCTCCACGCTGTTGCCGAACGGCACGACTATTTTTGCCGGGATGCCGTGACGCCGCGCGGCGAATCCCACCGACTGCCCATGGTTTCCGCGCGTGGCGGTGATGACACCCTGCACGCCGCGCTCCCGCACCAGCGCATCGAAGTACACCAGGCCGCCGCGGACCTTGAACGCCCCCAGCGGTGCGTGATTTTCATGCTTGACCCACACCTCGGTGCCGAGGCGTCCACATAACAGCGGCCAGCAATACTGCGGCGTCGCAGGCATCACGGCGTAGACGACACGCGCCGCGGATTCAATGTCATTCAGGGACGGCAGCATTTTCATGTTTCAGTCGAAATCGATAATCCGCTTTTACCCGGCGGCGTCAGGCGCCGGCCCCGGATCCACGCCGGCCAAGGTAAATGAGGTAAGCCGTCGGGTATTCCGGCGAGTCGAGAATTCCCATGTATTTCTCGTTGAAAAAAGTATTGACCTTCATCCAATCGTCGGCAAGCCCGGCCCGGGACGCAAAATACTCGATGAATGCCATTGCCAGCGACGTCGTCAGGGTCCCGTTGGGCCTGATGGAAAACTCCAAATCCCTTTCCGCGGCATAGTCCTGTACCTCGCTGACATGTGGAAGCCCGCAATCGAGATGCTCCTTTGCCCACGGGGCGCCAGTCACATCCAGCAGGAGCTGCAACCTCTCCGTAACATGGGTTCCCTCCACAATAAATGGATTGAGGAGAATGACCCCGATTCTGGATTTGGACAGCAACTGATCGAGAAACGCCCTGCGCCCATGCCTGGCAATATGCTCAAGCACATGGCATGAGACCACATAGTCGAACGAGTGATCCGGAAAGGGAAGACTTTCGCCGGAAATGCCATTCACCCGGGGTTCCGCCAGGCAGTAGGACGCATCCGGAATGAAGGCTGCAAGTTCTCCCTGCCCGCCCCCGATGTCCAATACTGCCACGGGCGTGGCGCCGCGCCTGGAATTGATCTCGGCTGCCAGGGACATGAACCGGAAGTACTGATTGT
>CAYMXG010000226.1:0-4561 GCA_964394115.1 uncultured Enterobacteriaceae bacterium
AGCGGGAAAAATACGAGATCCTGGGTTGGGAGTTGCAACCGGGTGACTGTGTCGCATTTCATTCGCTCACCATTCACGGCGCCGGCGGCAATCAATCGGCCACGGTGCGCCGGCGTGGACTCGCCACTCGCTGGACCGGAGATGACATTACTTTCCTGAGCGGGGACTTTGTCCTCAAGCTGCCAGAGGATCCAGGACTGAAGGCGGGTGATCCGCTGGATTCTGAGTTGTTCCCGGTGGTGTGGCGGCGTTCCTGTTGATCTTTGCGTTATTGCTGAACAAAGGTCACTCCCCGTCCTTGTCCTCCGCCGGCACGCGGCTGTGCAGAGTGCCGTAGGTGGCGGAAATCTGCCCGGCCTGATCGTACAAACCAGTAAGCAGGTTGATGAGCTGGGACGCCTCGTGCAACTTGGAATCCACGTCACCGATGATCTTGGTTTGCTCCGTTAACACCTGCCGGCGCAGATCCGCGTAGTTGTCGGTCAGCAGACGGCCGGTTTCCGTAACCTCGTAGGCAAAGGTTTTCGGCGTCTTCTGCTTGACCTTGCGGCACAATTTCATCTTTTCCAGTTTGCGCAGGCAGTACTGCACGTTGGGAATGTCATCCCGGTTCAACTGGCGCGCGATGTGCACCGCAGTCTTGGGCCGGTCCTGCATGCGGATCACATGCATGACCACGGCCTCGATGTAGCTCAGTTCGCCCATGCCGACCACGTTGGCAAGCTGCGTCACCCACCGTTCCCATGCCTGCTGGAAACGCAACAGCGACCATTCGAATTCCGTGGTTGCAGCTTCGTGGGACGTGCGGGCCAGATGCCAGGCGCGCAACGGCGTGCCTTCCTTGGCGGTGGCGATGGGGCTGGGTTTCTTTTTCATGGATGACACTCGAGGTTTGGCGGATTAAGTGAATTTCAGGGGCCGGGGAACAGGATGGCGTCCTGCAGCGTCTCCGGGTCCGGAAACGCCAGTTTGGAATGGCTCAGGCCAAGTTCCAGCAACATTTCACACAACTTGTAGGCCACCAGGCCCGGGTTGATTACCGGCACCGGCAGGTGTTCCACCAGGTAACGATGGGACTGGTGCATGGTCGTGGAACCAAGGACGATGACATCGGCGCCATCCTGCTCGATGGCAGCGCGCGCGGCAGCTTCCAGCTTGGCGAACACGATCTCCTCCTTGCCCTGCAGCAGTTCGCGCACGTCAGGGCGGGTGTCAATGTGCCGGATGGAGGCGCACCGGTGTTCAAGCCCGTATTCCTTGAGCGTTTTCCGGTACAACGGCACCCAGGGCTGCCACATGGTCAGGATGGAAAACTTGTGGCCGAGGATGCAGGCGAGATGGAAACTGGCCTGGCCGGGTCCGACCACCGGGATGCGCAGGCGCGAGCGCAGGGCTGTCATGCCGGAATCACTGACGGTATTGATGCACACCCCGGCGCAGCCCTCCTGTTCCGCCGCGACGCCGGCCTCTATAACGATGGTGTCCATGATGTACATGTCGTAATAGCTGTTGGCGAGCGTGGAAAGCCGTTTGGAGCCGACAAATTGCACATCAAATCCGGGGCGGATGTATTCTTTTGGCACCTGGGAGGCGATCAGGTCCCGGGTGTGCTCGTTCATCGGGACAGGGAAGATGACCTTGATGCGTTTAGTCATGGGTTCCTCGGCGGCTGCATTTTGTCATTGAATTTTGATTGAAAGTTTATTGAAAGTGTTTATATTAAACCACGACAGGCACAGCTTATGCCAGTACTGCCGCGATTGCAGGTGCAGGATCGGCATTCCAACCGAACGCAGGTGAGGTAATGGGACTTCGCATTGGTGTCGATGTGGGCGGTACATTCACCGATTTTCTCGTCGTGGATGAACATGGCAACGCGGATATCTTCAAGACCTCCACGACGCCGCGGGATCCCAGCATCGGATTTTTCCGCGGCATGGAAAAGGCCGCGCTGGCGCGGGGCATATCACCGGAGGAATTTCTCGGCCAGGTGGATACCGTCGTGCACGGCACCACCATCACCACCAATGCCACGCTGACCGGGGATGGCGCCGTCACCGGCTTTCTGACCACCAAGGGGTTCCGTGACCTGTTGAACATGCGGCGCGGCCTCAAGGAGCGGCAGTTCGAAAAATTCGCCGCACCACCCGAACTCGTACCGCGGCACCTGGTGCGCGTGGTGGATGAGCGTATTTCCGTGACCGGGACGGTGCTGACGCCGTTGAATGAAACCGACGTGCGCGCCGCGGCGGCCTATTTCCGCGACCAGAAAGTGGAAGCGGTCGCGGTTTCCTTCCTGTGGTCGTTCCGCAACCCTGCCCATGAACTGCGAGTACGCGAAATCCTGGAGCAGGAACTGCCGGGTATTTATATCTCCCTGTCAGTCGAGATCCTGCCCCAGATCCGCGCCTATGAACGGCACAGCACGACGGCGCTGAATGCGTACGTCGGCCCGGTGCTGACGCGCTACCTGCAGCGCCTGCAAAAGGAACTGTCGAAACGCCGTTTCGGCGGGACACTGCTGATCATGCAGTCCAACGGCGGTGTCATGTCACCGGAACTGGCGCAACGCTTTGCTTCCAATACATTGTTGTCGGGTCCAGCCGGGGCGCCCATGGCCGGCATCTTCTACGGCAGCACCCATGGTTTCAAAAATGTCATCACCGTGGACATGGGCGGCACCTCCTTCGATGTGGCGCTGGTGAAAGATGCCGAACCCACAGTCACCACCGAGGGCGTCATCGGCGACCATCGCATAGCGTCACCCATCCTGGACATCCATACCATCGGCGCGGGCGGCGGTTCGCTGGCCTGGATCGACAGCGGCGGGATGCTGGCTGTGGGTCCAAAGAGTGCCGGTGCGGAACCGGGTCCCGCCTGTTACGGGCGCGGCGGCAAGCTGCCCACGGTGACCGATGCCCAGTTTGTGCTTGGCTACCTGGATTCGAAATTTTTCGAGACCGGCGAGCTCAACTTTGACGGCGAGGCGGGCCACCGGGCGGTGGAGCAACACATCGCCAAACCGCTGGGCATGGACGTGGTCAAGGCCGCCGACGGCATCTTCGACATCGTCAACAGCAACATGGCCGCCGCCATCGGCGTGGTCTCGGTGCAGCGTGGCTATGATCCGCGGGAGTTCGTGCTCGTGGTCGCCGGCGGGGCAGGCCCCATTCATGCCGCACCCATAGCCCGGGAACTGGAGATCCCCCTGATCCTGATCCCGCGCGCGTCGTCGGTGTTCTGCGCGGCCGGTATGCTGATCTCCGATCTGAAGCACGATTACGTGCGCACCTATGCACGGGACTTCGAGCTGGTGGATGCCACCGAGGTCAAGACCCTGTTCGCGGAGATGGCGGCCACGGGAAAGGCCACGCTGAAATCGGAAAACGTGCCCGACAGCAAGATCGAGATCCGTTACTCCGCCGATATCCGTTACGTGGGGCAGTTCAACGAAGTGGAGGTGCCGCTGGCGTCCGTCACGGGGCTCAACCAGGCCAGTCTGAAAAAACTGGCAAATGATTTCCATGCCCGCCACGACAGTCTGTACGGGTACTCCATGGGTGATGCGCCGCTGGAACTGATCAACCTGCGCATAACTGCCCGCGGCAAGACCGAGAAACCGAAGCAGGACAAGTACAAGCGCCAGGGCGCCTCGGCGGCCCATGCCCGTATCGGCAAACGCCGCGCGTATTTCGACGGCCGTTTCCGGGAGGTGCCGGTGTATGACGGTCTGAAGCTGGACGCCGGCAACAAGGTCCCCGGCCCGGCCATCGTGGTGCAGCCGACGACTACCATCATCGTAGCGCCGGATTTTGAATTGATGTGCGATGACTACCGGAATTACCTGATGTACGGCAAGGGTGAAAACGTCGAGCGCCTGTGCAAGGCGTTGCGTTAGGGAGATGCGTATGAAAAAGACCAGCACCGGAAATACCGCGGCCAGGCCGGCCCGCAAGGGCAGCAAGACGCCGGTCATCGATCCCATAAAGGTGTCGGTGATCGACAATCGCCTGGACGCCATCAGCCGCGAGGTCGGCCTGTCCATGCTGCGCACTTCGCGCTCGCCGATCTTTTCCGAGGCGCGTGACTTCGTCACTGGCATCTTCGATCGCGAATTGCGCCTGGTGGCGCAGACGGCCTACATCCCGGTACTGATGGGCGCGTTGCCGTATGCGGTGCGCAGCATCGCCGGAACCTTTGCCGGAGACGTGCAGGATGGCGATGTGTTCATTCTCAATGATCCCTACCGCGGCAATAACCACCCGCCGGATATCACCATCGCCAAGCCGGTGTTTTACCAGGGCAGGGTGGAATTCTGGTCGGTGTCGAAGGGCCATCACGCGGATGTTGGCGGCCGCGGCGTCGTCGGCTACAACCCGGGTGCGCTCAGCGTCTTTGACGAATGCATCCGCATTCCGCCCGCCAAGCTTTACCTGGCCGGCAAGCTGAACCGGGCGCTGATGGACACCATCCTGATCAACGTGCATTTGCCGTACCTGGTGGAGGGCGATCTGCACTGCCAGGTCGGCGCGGTGACCATCGGCGAGCGCAACCTGAAAAT
>CAYMXG010000227.1:0-4503 GCA_964394115.1 uncultured Enterobacteriaceae bacterium
CGGTTGTAGAAGAAATCGGAGCGATCGGCATTGGTCATCCACAGGATAATCGGCAGGCACGCATCCAGCAGCCTGAGGGTGGGGTCCGCTTGGAATCTTTCCTTGAGTGTCATCGGGGTGCCCTCGCCCTGCTTCTCCTGGGTGTCTCGCGGCTGAGCCATTAACTTCCTCCGTGTCCGGGTAACTGTCCAATCATGCCAGCCATCTACATGGAATGCAGCCGATGCACTTCCTGCGCGGAAATATCACCCTTCCTGGCCGCCTCCAGCGCACAGTCCATCATGGAGCGCATGCCTGCGGCCGTGGCCAGGTCGTGCAACTCCGTAGTGGTGGACAATGTGCTGATGCGATCGCGCATATCGGGCGTCAATACCAGCAGTTCATAGGCAGGAACGCGTCCGCTGATGCCGGTTTCAAGACACTTGTCACACCCGGTGCTGGTGAAAAACCGCTCATCGGGACCTGCGCCGATGGCTGCCCGCAGCATCCGCGGCACTTCATCTGGTACGCGGCAATGCGGGCAGTTCGTCCGCACCAGACGTTGCGCAACGACCCCCAGCAGGGAAGAGGCTATTACGTGCGGCTCGATTCCCATATCACGCAGCCGCATGATGGTCGCCGCAGCACCATTGGTATGTAACGTGCTGAGGACCAGATGGCCGGTCTGCGCACCCTTGAACGCTATTGTTGCCGTTTCCTTGTCGCGAATTTCACCGATCATTACCACATCCGGGTCATGGCGCAGGATGTTGCGAAGCGCGTTTTCAAAGGTCAGGCCGATGTCGTGGTGCGCCTGGATCTGCTCAATCCCATCCATCGTGATCTCCACCGGGTCCTCGACGCTGACGATGTGCAGGTTGGCGCCGCGCAACTCGGCCAGGGCGGAATAGAGGGTTGAGGACTTGCCCGAGCCGGTGGGTCCGGTCACCAGGATCATGCCGGCACCCCGGTGCAGCATTTCCCGGAATCTCTCGGTATCCCCCGCACTGAATCCGATCTCATGCAGGGGTTTGAGTTGCCCGGCGCTGCTCAGCAGGCGGATTACCACGCTTTCCCCATGCACTGTGGGTAGCATCGAGATGCGCATATCGCGGCTCTGCCCATCCACGCTGATGCGCACCCGGCCGTCCTGGGGCAGGCGGCGTTGCGCTATGTCCATTCCGCCAATCACTTTTATGCGGCTGACGATGACGGGCAACAGGCTCTTGCCGAAGTTTCGGAACTGGGTCATGGCGCCATGGATTCGAAACAATATCTGGACGCCCTTGGAAACAGGGCGGATATGGATATCTGATGCTTTGCGCCTGAAGCCTTCCAAAAACAGATTGTGGACCAGCCGTACAATGGGTTTCTCTTCGGCCAACCGCTTTAAATCTGCATCCTGAATCAATTCCTGATTCTCAACTTGCGTACGCGTTGACTTGCCAGGGTCGTCAGTTGTTTCGTATGTCTCGCCATACCATTTTTCAATCGCCCAGTGGATGTCGCTGGCGGTGGCGACCACAATTTCAATTTTGCGGTTTGACACAAAACCGAGCACCTTGGTGACATCGCTGCGCGTGGGGTCGGCCACGGCAACGACCAGGTACCCTTCACGCAGGAGCAGCGGCATCGCAATCTCGCGCTGGGCGATGCCCGCCGGAACCAGGGCCAGGGCGGCCGGATCAAAGTCAAAGTTGCGCAACCTGACAAAGGGGACGCCCAGTTTGCGCGCCAGGGCCTGGTATAGGAGATCCTCCGTTACCGCCCCCATGTGCACGAGCAGGTCGCCCAGCCTGCGGCTGCGATCCTGGCGTTGCAGTTCCAGCGCCGCATCCAATTGCTCCTGCCTTATCAATCCGGCCTCCAGCAGAATGTCTCCCAGTTTGAGATTCGGCGTCGCACCCTGTTCGGCGAGCGCACGGCGCAAGTCGGCTTCATTGACGATGCCCTGCTCGGTCAGGTACTGGCCGAGTGGTTTGGCGCGGATATCCTGCTGAGCTTTCAACCCCAGGGCAACGGCCTTCGGATCGACGCCGTGTTCACGCTGCAGCATCTCTCCGAGGCGTGGCCCCAACTGATAATCCTTGAATGCCGTGAGCGGGATGAAGATGCGGTGGGCATGGGTACCATCAGCAGCCATGAAGGCATGTAATCCAAGGCCATCCGCCACAGCGGTGTAGGCTTTTCCTGTCAGAGGTTCTCCGGCGACAAACGTTACCGAGAATTCCTGGGGCGTGGTTCCGGATGGCGCAGTGGCAGTGTCAATCGGTGCCGGGTTGGTAACCTGCCGAAAGACAAGGTCCCGTTCAAAGTTCACGCAGCGGATGGTGGCGAATGCAAGCGTCTGATCCGTACCGGTTGCCTGCTCGATTAGCCGCAGGGATTCCTGGGTACTGTCCAGTGCGCGTAGCACACCGTGTGTGTGGGTGCCGTCAAACAATGACACCTGCACGAGCGAGTTGTGCAGCGATTCCCCTTCTCCGTGTAGAGTGCTGGGCGAGGACGGCAGATCAATGAGGTTGGTATGCATGACTGGGATCCATGGCAGCGCCTCGCGATTTGGAGTCAGTCTGGACGCGGCCGAAGTCAGGGTCAATCCCGCCCGACAATCCGGCCTGTACGCGGGTTGTTGTCGGCCTGCCGACGGCCCCGCCGCCATTCCGCGAGGGGCACTATGTCCGGCCGGCTACCGTTGGGCTCAAACCAGGAATCTACAGCAAACCCGTCGCCACTCGTGGATTCTTTAACGCTCGCCGTGAAATGCAATGTCGTTAGTTGCAGTATACCGCGACTGATCCGCGCTCCGACCTGATGCCAGTGCAGCAGCCCGTCCTGCTGGAGCATCAGCAGATACGCGCTGGTGTTGGTGGATTCGTCCACGCAGTCCATCTGCCCGCTGAGACCGAGGCCGGGAAGATTCTCGCCCAGATCATTTGCGGTTCCGGTTCGCGCTCCGACCAGTAGTTCCAGCGCGGCGATGGCGCGGGCGATTTGTTCCCGTTCGGCGGCCGCGTTCGCCGCCGGCGCCACAAATACCCTTTTTACATTGGCCCAGTCCTCCGCGCTGAGGCTGACGTCGGTAATGGCATGACAGGTGTGCTCGTGGCAGACACTGAATCGATCCGGGCGGGGGGAACGGATGTAGCTGGCTGCCACCTGCGCGTCCGCCATGCCGCTGGCGTGGCGAATCGGTTCAATCGTCGCCGGGTTGGAGACACAGCCCGCTGACAGCACCAGCGCGATCACTGCCGGTAATGTGCTGCGAAGCGCAAACATGCTCAGGGGATCCTGGCCGAATCAAGCAGGCGCCAGTCGCCGGCCTCAATGAGGATATCCCAATCGCCCCGAACCAGCCTGGGAGTCGACCCCTGGTAGATAAATGGGGCGGTGCCGGCCGAATCTGCCAGCAGCGCGGCGCTGGTTATTTGATCGAAGCCGGCACGGGTCCGGTGCAGAAAAGTCACGTTTAGTGCCGCCGGCGCTGCCTGGCCGGCGCCCGCGGCAAGCAGAATGCGAAACAGCGGCGCGTCAGGCTCCAGTTCCACTGTCGCAGCCAACCCGAGCTTCGCGGCGGCATGATCCCGATCCAGTTCGCGGTTGATTTCCATGCCGCGCTTGTAATAGTCGTCGACCACCAGGCCATCATAGGTATTAATCGCAATGAACAACGTGGTCAGCCCGGCGGCAACGGAGATGGCCGGAAAGGCAATCACCAGCCACACGTAGGGTTGCCGGTACCAGGGCGGAACCGCCCCGGAGGGCTGCGCCGCGGTCACGGGTTCGGGCCCAGGAACCGGGCCTCCTCGGTGATAGTGAGCGATTCATTGCCGATGGCCGTCAGTGTGAAGAATACCGGTGTGCTGCGTGCTTCGAGGTCATCCTCCTCCACCTCGAGCCGGGCCACCAGGTTGTGAACCTCACCCGGCGCAACCACGAGCGATTCCTGCTCCAGCGCCAATTGCAGTTCCTCGATGCCACGGGCGGAAAGTTCATACTCGTGCGCCGTCATGTCCATGTTCATGACCTTCAACGTGTACACGTTTTCAATCAACCCGTCGTCGGTCTCGCGGTAAAGCTGGTTGCGGTCGCGAATGACATCCAGGGCCAGGGGCACGCGTGTCAGGATGCTCCATGCGAGTCCTCCGCCCAGTGCCAGCAACAGCGAGGCATATACGATCACACGCGGACGCAGGATGCGGGTGGGCTTGCCTTCCAGGGCATGCTGGGTGGTGTAGCGAATCAGTCCCGGATCATATCCCATGGTGTCCATGACCGAGTCGCAGGCGTCAATGCAGGCGGAACAACTGATGCACTCGTATTGCAGGCCCTTGCGGATGTCGATGCCGGTGGGGCAGACCTGCACGCAAAAGCCGCAATCAATGCAATCCCCCAGTCCGGCAGCCTTGTGGTCGATGCTGCGTTTGCGCGAACCCCGCGGTTCGCCGCGGCCGGGGTCATAGGAGACCACCAGCGTGTCCTTGTCGAACATGGCGCTCTGGAAACGCGCGTAAGGACACATAT
>CAYMXG010000228.1:0-4501 GCA_964394115.1 uncultured Enterobacteriaceae bacterium
ACCCTTGCCCGGAATGACGTGCTGACGGTTCAGGAATTATGCAAGTTTCAATAGGCGTGCAGACAGTGCATTCCCCAGACCGGCTGTTAGTCGCCATCCTCGTCGGCGCGGTGGCCGGTGTCGCTGCCGGCTGGTGGTTCGGGCCGGTCATGGTCGGCTGGGGCTGGCTCGGTGATCTGTTTCTGGATGCACTGAAGATGACCATCCTGCCGCTGGTGGTCACCGCCATCATCAGCGGCGTTGCCCCGCTTGGCGCCGCCCACACCGTAGGCAGGGCCAGCGCCATTACCGGAGTGTTCATTGTCGCCAGCACTCTCGTCGCCACCACCACGGGTGTCATTATGGCGGACATGCTTGAACCCGGTGCCGGCACCGGTGAACTGTCGGCGGGCGGCGCCGCGACTGTTGCCGGCACATCAAATACCAGTCTTGAAAGCCTGGTGCGCACCATCATTTCCCCGAACCTGGTGTCGGCTGCCGCCGATGGACAGATTCTCCCCATCATGCTGTTTGCATTGCTGCTGGCCCTGGCACTGGCAGGGAGCGGCCCGCGCGGACAACCGGTGATCGAACTCGTCGAAGGACTGAATGAGGCGCTGATGCGCCTGATAGGTTGGATCCTGTACCTCTCCCCGGTCGGCATATTCGCGCTGCTTGCAGCCCGCTTTGGCGAGCTCGGCGGCGAGGGGTTTTGGCGCGAGGTCAGCAGCGTGGGTCGCTACGTCGTCACCGTCGGCGCAGGATTAGGCGTTCATTTCATGACGCTCGCAGGGCTGGTCACCCTGGCCGGGTTCGCCCCGCATCGCTACGCCATGACCTTTCTCCGCGCGCTGGTCACTGCCTTTGGTACCGGGAGTTCCGCTGCCACCCTGCCTGTGGCGATGGACTGTGCCGTGCAAGCCGGAGTCCGCGCGCACGTGGTCAGATTTGTGCTGCCGCTGGGAACGGCGTTAAATCGCAATGGCACCGCGTTGTATCAGGCCACCGCGGCCATGTTCATTGCCCAGGTTTACGGAATCGAATTGAGTTTCGCCCAGCAGGGCATCGTGGTTGTCACTGCCGCGCTGGCCGGCATCAGCACCGCGGGCGTGCCGCAGCACGGCATCGTCACGTTGATGATTGTGCTGACCGCCGTGCAACTGCCGGCGGAAGGGATTGGCCTGATCGTGGCGGTGGACTGGTTCCTGGACCGGTGCCGAACCACGATCAATGTCTGGGGCAACGGCGTTGGTTCAGCACTCGTGGATCGGCTGACTGGCGCGGCAGGCAGCGCCGCCTCCGCTTGACCACGCACCGCGGGCGCGGGGTTGCAACCGGCTTACAGCAATTCCTCGCGCACGTTGATATCCGCCCGCTGCCGCAATTCCTTCACATAGCGCGACCAGCCGCTCATGGCCTTGAGCCGATCCAGTTCCTCGCGCACGGCATCCAGGTCGGCCTTGGTGAATGAATCCGGCGCCGGCTCGGAAACCTCCGTCACCATCACCAACCCATAGTCGCCGGTGCCCATGGAGACGCCCGCGTAAACCGGCGCCGCGTTTTGCGGGCGTCCGGCGCTGAATGCCGCGCGCAGGATGGCGCGATTGACGCCGGGATCATCCCGCATTACATCGTTTGAGACGTGCCACTCCAGTCCCTCCTTGCCGGCCAGGGCCGGGGCCTCCGCCCCGGCGTGTAATTGCGCCAGCAATGCCGCTCCCCGTTTTTCGGTTACGTCACGGGCGCGGTCGAAGCGCAGGCGCGTGACGATTCGCTCGCGTACCTGCTCCAGCGGCATCACGCTGGCGGGCACATGCTCCGTAACTCGCAACACCAGCGCCTGATCTCCTTCCAACTCGATCAGTTCACTGTTGTTGTGGTTGACCAGTACTTCCTCGGAGAAGGCGGATTCCAGCACCAGTGGATTGGCCAGCAATTCTCCCGGCGGCGCTTCGCGGCTGAACAACTCGCTTTCCTGAATGGGGAGGCCCAGTTCCTCCGCTGCCGTTTCAAGCGCGTCCGGATGTTCATAGGCCAGCGTCGCCAGTCGATCAGACAGCTCCGCGTAGCCCTTGGCGGCCTCAGCATGGCGATAATCATGCTCCACATCGGTGCGCACATCGGCGAAGGAATTGGCCTTACTCTGCTTGATCTGGCCGATCTCAACTATATGGAATCCAAACTTGGACGTGATGGGCCCCACTGACTGTCCGGCCGCGGTGGCGAATGCCGCTGCTTCAATCTCCGCATCCAGCACACCACGCCCGAGGAATCCGAAATCGCTGTACTCCAGCGGCTCCTTCCCGGACTTGTCCTCTTCGGCCAGGATCTCTGTCATCTTGGCGCCGGCCCGGATGCGGCCCATGATTGCCTCGGCACGTGCCTGCGCAGCTTGTGCCACGGCATCAGCCGCGTCCTGCGCCACCGGTACCAGCAACTGCCGGACCTCACGCTGTTCCGACACGGTGTAATTGGCCGCGTTATCCTCGTACCAGGACTCCAGCGTGCCGTCATCAACGGGCACTTCATCCGCAAGCCGTTGCAGGTTGATGTGCAACCAGGCCAGTTTTACCCGTTCCGGCTCCTGGAACAGGTCCGCGTTCTGGTCGTAAAAATTCTTGATGTCCGCCTCCGGTATCTGCATGCCTTCCTTGATGGCGTCGGAGGACAGAACCGCGTACTGAATGTCACGCGTCTGCTTGCGTAGCGCGGCCAGGCTGCGCACCTCATCACCGGCGGAAAAGAAACTGCCGACAATGGCACTTTGCAACTGCTCTGCGGTCAGGTCATCCCGCACCTGGGATTCAAAACCCGTGGGCGACAGCCCCATCTGGGCGATCGCCGACTCGTAGACCATGCGATCAAAGCCATTGGCGCCACGAAACACGTCCACGCCTTCAATGGCGGTGCGTACCTGTTCATTGCTGATCCGCAGGCCGAGGTCCGCCGCTGCGTTGGACATCAGCTCGCGGTTGATCAAACTGTCGAGGGTCTGCTTCTTCAGAACCTCATCATCGACCGGAATTTTGCCCTCGGTGGCGGCGACCCAGCGCTGACGCAGGTTTTGCAGCGCGCGCTGATAGTCACGCAGCGGTACGTCACGATCGCCGACGCTGAGTACGCTGATCTCGCCCCCGCCGTCGAAGTAATAATTGATGCCCCAGAATGCAAATGGAATGATCAGCAGCAACACAATGGTCGTTGCTATCCAACCCTGCACCTTGTCCCTGATGGTCTGCAACATATCGCTCATTCACCCGTGCATATTGTTCAAACCAGGCATTGACAGGTACATCCTGGCCGTGTCGGAATTTCCTTGAAAATAAAAACGGGCGCACCTTCCTGGAAGGCGCACCCGCTGATTTTGGCGGAGTGGACGGGACTCGAACCCGCGACCCCCGGCGTGACAGGCCGGTATTCTAACCAACTGAACTACCACTCCTGGGCTACATCTGGTGGGTGCTGGGGGGATCGAACCTCCGACCTTCGCCTTGTAAGGGCGACGCTCTCCCGGCTGAGCTAAGCACCCAAAATTAGGCGCGTCAGTTTAGGGCATCCTTGAACGCCTTGCCAGCCTTGAAGCCCGGTGCCTTTGAGGCTTTGATCTTTATTACCTCGCCAGTGCGTGGATTGCGTCCCTGACGCGCCGCGCGCTTGCGTACCGAAAACGTTCCGAATCCAACCAGCGTTACTGAATCTCCCTTCTTCAATGCCTTGGTGATCGCTTCCAGCGCCCCGTCTACTGCTCGTGTCGCGGCCGCTTTGGAAATATCGGCAGCGTCAGCAACTGCATCAATCAGTTCTGCTTTGTTCATGAGTTTAATTCCCCTTAGCTTGAGATCCCCTTCGCGTGTCGACCCTGCGGGATTTTGATTTCCGGATTTTTTTGGCGGGTGTGAACAACCGCGCGGAATTTATATCAGGCACCCTGAATCGCGTCAAGCAAATCGGGCTGAAAACCGCATGCTATCGCGCTTTGTGCGCGCTACGAAATTCTAGTGAGTGCGCAGGATATCCTGGTCGGATTCACTGGCGGCATCATCTTTCTTGACCACTTCCGCTGCCGCTTCCGACGCCGGGCGCGGTTCCGGCGCACGCTGCAACGCCAGTTCCAGCACTTCATCAATCCAGCGTACTGCCCGAATATCAAGACCTTGTTTGATATTCTTGGGAATGTCGACAAGTTGCGGCTCGTTCTCCACGGGGATCAAGACCGTCTCAATTCCACCACGCAACGCGGCCAGCAACTTCTCTTTCAGACCGCCTATCGGCAGCACCTCGCCACGCAACGTGATCTCGCCGGTCATCGCGACCGTGGACTTGACCGGAATCCCGGTCAACGCCGACACCAATGCCGTACACATCGCCACGCCGGCGCTGGGGCCGTCTTTCGGTGTCGCTCCCTCCGGCACATGGATATGAAAATCGTGATCCTTGTAGAAGTCCGGATCGATTCCAAGCACGGCGCAGCGGCTGCGCACCACGGTCATGGCGGCCTCGATGGATTCCTTCATTACTTCGC
>CAYMXG010000229.1:0-4497 GCA_964394115.1 uncultured Enterobacteriaceae bacterium
ATCAAGCGGAATGGATGCATGCCGCCCGCGCGCGCCATGCATATCCTGTTGCAAATATGTGATTCCCTGGAAGAGGCGCATGCGATGGGGTTCCTGCACAGGGATATCAAGCCGGCGAACATATTCCTTTGCCGCCTTGGCGTGGAGTATGACTACGTAAAAGTACTGGATTTTGGCATTGCCAGGACCATGGCGGAAATGAATGAGAATCCCGCGGCCCATGCCGTCGAGGGCACTCCGGCATTCATGGCGCCGGAGGTGTTGTCCGGTTCCGGTTCCGTCGACGCGCGGTCCGACATTTACAGTGTTGGATGCGTGGCACTGTGGATGCTGACTGGAACGTATATTCCACGACGCCAGCACAGTATCGGTATCCAGCGCGCCAATGCAGTTGAAGAATTCAACCCTGACGCAGTGCTTGGCGCAGCGGGTGCGCCTGCGGATCTTCAGAAGGCCGTGATTTCATGCCTGGAAGAACGGCCTGACCGCAGACCGGCGTCCATTTCCGCATTGAGGGGAAACCTGATTGCGTGCAATATTGGCGCGCGCTGGACCAACGATGACGCCCAAGCCTGGTGGCGGGACCGAATGTAGGAATGCGAACCGGCGTCCGGCTCGAATCCGTCCGGGCGCCGGACTGATGGAAAAAACAAAGGGAGGAATCATGGCTGAACCGTCAGGAGATCAGGGAGTTGTGGCAGCGTTGCTGGAGCGAATGAGTACGCAGAGAATTCCGCGGGCGCAGGAACTCAAGACGAGAGTGGATCGTGGTGAATTGTTGAGCGACCTGGATATTGATTTCCTGACCGATGTCATGAACGACGCCAACAGCTTGCGGACGCTCCTCGACCGGCATCCCGAATACAAGGACCTGGCCGCGAGGGCCATGGGGCTGTATCACGAGATCACGACCAGGGCGCTGGCGAACGAAAAAGCTTCGGGTTGAGCGGCAGGATTGATTCCGGGTACTGAAGCGGCCTGTTGCAGCCAGATGCGATGAATCTGCTCCACAAACTCATTGGGCTGCTGACCAGTGCCTCGACACCGGCGGGGGCAGAGCTTCCCGAAGCCGTGGAGAAGTTGATTCCGGATTTGGTCGACCTGGTCATGGAAGAGACCGATCCGCGCATGAAGGCAATCCCCGGTGTACGCGCGAAACTCGAGCCCTCGGTACGCCATACCATCGCTTTCCTCGTCGATATTGGCGGACGACTGCCCAGGACCGCACTGAAGCTGTCTCCATCCGGGTGGACTGCAAGCCCGGAAATTAACGCAATTTTCCCCGGTCCCGATGATATTTCACGCGTGCTTGGGCAGAGCCACGACCTGCGGCGGTATTTCCAGGCCGAGGGTGGTGCGACGGCGGTTTATGCCTGGCTCGGTGCGGAGCGGCAGGAGCGACGCATCCTGGGAATGGAAATGTCCGGTGAGGTGTTGCGACAGGAAGTGCCCCAGATCACGGTAAGTTTTGCCAATCCGCGCGTGGTGTTTCCGGCGCCGACGGTTCAGGAGGCCCGCGTCGAACTGGGCATGGCAATTTTCCGCGGCCTGCTTGGCGTGGCCATGGAGAGGATCGAGGCGGCGCAATCGCGCGTAAAAGGACTCGGGGAACAGAAGGCCATGCTGCAGGTGCGCCTACGGCGGCTCAAGACCAGCGGCTCCGGAATTGATGCGCTCGCAGCAGACGACACCGGTGCTGCACTGAAGATTCAGGAAACCGAGCAGGCGCTGAAACAGACTCTGTCGGACCTGGCCTCGGCCAAAGCCGATACGGTGGGACTCGATGCCTGGCTAAATGAGATCCAGGGAGTGTTGAATCGACCAGAAGACATCGTGCAGGCAGTGGAAGTGCCGGTACGCGTGAACCGCATGGGTGTGCAGGTGGAAGCAGGGGCAACCGGGCCGGTCAATGAATTCACGATAACCGAGATACGCCGGCCACCCGCTTTCGGCCGCATTGCGACGATGGTTTACTGCGAAAAAGCGGATTTGCCCGCGAAATCTTTCTAAATCCCCGACTTCTCCGCCCAGGCCGGAACCCGGATGTCTGAATAAAAGGGCGCGTCCACGACCGTCCCTGCTTGTGTGGATGCCGGTTGATTTAGGTCAACGCCAAATTTCCGTTATGCATGCAGGATCTTTCCCGTAAACTGGCGCCGGAACGGGGGGCTGGGCATGGTTGCAGATGGGCTTTGGACAATACTTTTCGCCGCCGCAAGCGAGGAACACGCGGGCACGGCAGTCAGCGAAGAGGTCAATCGCGGCGGGACGTTTGTTATCACCCGCGGGCGATTATACGGAGGAGGGATCTCTTTTTATTTTACCGGCGATTGCACCGAGGATGGCGACGGTGTGCGCCTGAAAATTCGCGCGGTGCGGTACAACGACCTTGTCGCCAGCTCGTTCGGACACGACAATCAGACCGACCTGATGTTTACCGGCCACGTAACCGGCGACTCCATGAGTCTTGACGGTCACGTGGCACAAGACCCGCGCCTGAAGTTGAAAATCCACGCCCACCGTCGTGCAAAGATTCCGGATTGATGGCGGATATTGCGGCGCACCTGGTGCGATTTAGTGCGCGAACAAGGACGATGCGTCAACATAATTTGACCAACTTTCAGTGGCCGCTTTTTGTGTGCCGGCAAGGCCGGCGGCCCGGGGACCGGGATAATAGAATTAAAAATCAAGACCAAATAATCAAAACCAAATAATCATGACCAAAGAATGGGTGCGATCGGGAATACCGGTGCCCCGAATCAGGAGCATAAAAATGAACATGAAACAGAAAATGGCCGCCGCTGGTTTGGTGGCAGTACTCGGACCCGTATTCGCCGCCGATTTTGAGACGTCGATAACTCTGGACGCCGCGAAAATTCTGCCGCCGGATTTGATAAGCGGGCCGAATCACCAGGTGGACAAGAACGTCACCAATGACGGCTTCCTGAACATGTACACCATCACCACGCCGAAAGGCGAGGTGATGGCGGTGTCCACGGCAACCCTGCGCAAGTACGTGCACGAAATCAACGCGGCGGCGCGCATGGAACAGGTCCGCGGCTCGAAGGAATTCATGGCCGGTATCTCGGACAAGGCCGGGGATGTGGTGGAAGGCACCAAGGCCCTGGTTACCGATCCGGTGGAAACCGTTTCCGGTGCCGTCAGCGGCGTGGGTAAGTTGTTCGGGCGCGCGAAAGAAAATCTTACCGCCGATTCCAGGAGCGATGTCGAAACCAGTCGACTCAAGGATCTTATGGGTTATTCCAAATCCCGGCGTGACTATGCCGATCAGTTCGGCGTCGACGCCTATTCCCGTAATCCGGTACTCAAGGCTGCGCTGGATGAGATTTCCTGGGCGGGGTATTCGGGCAGCATGACCGCCAGCGTGGCGTTGATGGCAGTGCCGGGTGGGGCTGGCGCCGCTGTGTCTGTTGCGGGAAACACCCAACTCATGAATAACGTCTTCCGTGACATGGCGCCGCAGGACCTGCGCATCAGGAATCGTGAGAAACTGTCAGCCATGGGAGTTTCAGCGGATGTTATCGACCTGTACATCGGCAATTCCGTGTACACGCCGCGGGAGCAGACGTTGCTGGTAGAGGCGCTCGCTGCCATGCCCGCCACAAAGGGCCGTGACGCGTACGTCAAGTTTGCGGTACTCAGCAGTGACGCGGATGTGGCATTTTTCCGCCAGCGCCAGGCCCAGATGTATGAGGCGTTCAATCGCAAGGTGGAACCGGTCCAGACCTTTGTCCAACTCGGGCAGGTGACGGCTGGCCGCACGGCCAGCGGCAAGCTGGTGTTCAACGCGCCGCTGGACTACATGCTGTGGACCAAGGGCATGGCGAATTTTGTCAGCACCGTGACCCAGGAGGTCAGCCTGCAGGACGTGAAGGAGAGGCATCTCTGGGTGACCGGAACGTTCAGCCAGCTGGCGCGCACTTCCCTGGAGAAGATGGGTTGGAAATTGCACGATAAGGCGGATTCGTTGCTGGACGGGGCACAATGAGGCGAGTGTAAATCAACGCCTGATCCGGATTTGGCCACGGGGACAACGTCATGAGCGAAGATAATCCGAGCGTCACCATCACAATTCATTTGATTCATGGCGAACCGATTCGGGTGCGGGTGACCACTGATGAGGCCCGCCGTCTCGGAGTCAGCGATGATCTGGAAAAGGCCGTGTATCGAACCGCAATGACCCTGGTGCTGGACGGCAAGTTGCTCATGATCCCGTTTACCAGCATCAAGCACGTCGAGATCGAACCGGCGCCCTTGAACTTGCCGGTCTGGATGCTGAAGGGCAATCGACTCTGAAGATCGGGACGCGCTGGGTAGTTGTGGCGCATAGGTAACGTGAGCGGAACCACTCAATCCACCCCGGTAAAGTTTGGGTGGCTTCCCGCCTTGGGCTGGCTCCGCACGTACCAGCCGGGCTGGCTGCGCGGGGACCTGGTTGCGGGCATTACGCTGGCGGCATACCTGCTCCCCGCGGGT
>CAYMXG010000230.1:0-4484 GCA_964394115.1 uncultured Enterobacteriaceae bacterium
GGCCGCGTCAGCGGCCAGGAATGCCTGATTGTCGCCAACGATGCCACGGTGAAGGGCGGCACCTATTTTCCGCTCACGGTGAAGAAACACCTGCGCGCCCAGGAGATCGCCGCGGCCTGCCACCTGCCGTGCATCTACCTGGTGGATTCCGGCGGCGCGTTTCTTCCCAGCCAGGACGAGGTATTTCCGGATCGGGATCACTTCGGCCGCATCTTTTACAACCAGGCCAACCTGTCCGCGCAGCGCATCCCGCAGATCGCGGTGGTCATGGGTTCCTGCACCGCCGGCGGCGCCTACGTGCCGGCCATGGCGGATGAGAGCATCATCGTGCGCAACCAGGGCACGATCTTCCTCGCCGGCCCGCCGCTGGTGAAGGCCGCCACCGGCGAGGTGGTCAGCGCCGAGGAACTGGGGGGCGCCGACGTGCATGCGCGCATCTCCGGGGTCGCTGATCATTACGCGCAGAATGATCGTCACGCGCTGGACCTGGCGCGACGCATCGTGGCGAACCTGAACCGGCGCAAGCAAGTGACCCTGAGTACACAGGCGGCCCGTGAACCCCGCTACGCCGCGGAAGAACTTTATGGAGTCGTCAACAACGACATCCGCCGTCCTTATGACGTGCGCGAGGTCATCGCACGCCTGGTGGATGGCAGCGAATTCGACGAGTTCAAGCAACTGTACGGCACGACGCTGGTGTGCGGCTTCGCGCACCTGTACGGCCTGCCGGTGGGCCTCATCGCCAACAACGGCATCCTGTTTTCAGAGTCCGCGCTCAAGGGCGCACACTTCATCCAGCTTTGCGATCAGCGCGGCATCCCGCTGGTGTTTCTGCAAAACATCACCGGCTTCATGGTCGGCAAAAAATACGAGGCCGGCGGCATCGCCAAGGACGGCGCGAAACTGGTCACCGCGGTGGCCACCACGCGCGTGCCCAAGTTCACCGTGATCATCGGCGGCAGTCACGGCGCCGGCAATTACGGCATGTGCGGCCGTGCCTATAGCCCGCGTTTTCTGTGGATGTGGCCCAACGCGCGCATCTCGGTGATGGGGGGGGAGCAGGCAGCCAGCGTGCTGGCGCAGGTGCGGCGCGAGAACACCGAGGCCAAGGGTGGCAGCTGGACGGAGGAAGAGGAAGAGGCGTTCAAGGCGCCGACCCGCGCCCAGTATGAAACCCAGGGCCATCCCTACTATGCCACGGCGCGATTGTGGGACGACGGCGTCATCGACCCCGTGGATACGCGCCGCGTGCTGGGCCTGGGGATCTCCGCGGCTCTGAACGCCCCGGCCACCGATCAGCGCTTCGGCGTGTTCCGGATGTAGCCCCATGCAACATGTCCTCCTGGATGTCGATACGCGTGGCGTGGCGACACTCACGCTGAACCGTCCCGACAAGCACAACGCCTTTGACGAACACCTGATAGCGGCGTTATCCGGTCTGCTGGCGGATATCTCCCGCAATGAATCGATCCGCGCGGTGTTGTTACGCGCCGCCGGCAGGAGTTTCTGCGCCGGCGCGGACGCGGAATGGATGCGGCGCATGGCCGGATACGACCATGCCGCGAACCTGGCGGATGCGGGTGCGCTGGCGGAATTGCTGCAGCGGCTGGATTCATTGCCCCAACCCACCGTCGCCTGCGTACAGGGCGCGGCGCTGGGCGGCGGCGCCGGACTGGTCTGCTGCTGCGATATGGCGGTGGCGGCGGATACGGCGAAATTCGCTTTCAGCGAGGTACGGCTCGGTTTGATCCCAGCCACCATCGGCCCCTATGTTGTGCGTGCCATCGGCCGGCGCGCGGCGCGTCGTTACTGCCTGACCGGGGAAGGCTTCAATGCAGTCGAGGCACACCGGCTCGGCCTGGTGTCGGAAGTGGTTGAACCATCGGCGCTGGAAGCGACCGTGCAGGGACTGGTTCAGTCCCTGCTGGACAGCGGCCCACAGGCGGTGCGCGCCGCCAAGCAATTCATCGATGCAGTGGCCGGACGGGAGATCGACGCCGGACTGATGGCCATGACCTCGCGCCGCATCGCCGGCCTGCGTGGCGCCCCGGAAGGACAAGAGGGCCTGTCCGCATTTCTGGGCAAACGGCCGCCGAACTGGAAGAAGTAATGTTCGGCAAAATCCTGATCGCGAACCGCGGCGAGATCGCCTGCCGCATAATGCGCACTGCGGCCCGCATGGGTATTCGCACGGTCGCCGTGTATTCCGAGGCGGACGCGGGTGCGCGCCACGTGGCCCTGGCCGACGAGGCGCTGGCCATCGGTCCGGCGGCGGCGCAAGAAAGCTACCTGAACATACACCGAATTATCGCGGCAACCCGGGAGTCGGGTGCCCAGGCCATTCATCCGGGCTACGGTTTCCTGTCGGAGAATGAGGGCTTCGCCTCCGCCTGCACGCAGGCCGGCATCACTTTCATTGGTCCGCCGGCCGCGGCCATTGCTGCCATGGGCTCCAAGTCCCGCGCCAAAGCGTTGATGCAACGCGCCGGCGTACCGGTGGTGCCCGGCTACCACGGTGACGATCAGGCGGATGCCGTGTTGAAGCGCGAGGCCGCAGGCATCGGCTGGCCGGTTTTGATCAAGGCCTCGGCCGGCGGCGGCGGCAAGGGCATGCGCGTGGCGCGCAATGCCAGGGAATTTCCGGCGGAGCTGCAGGCCTGCCGGCGCGAATCGCGCGCCGCCTTCGGCGATGATCGGCTGTTGCTGGAGAAATACCTGGAACAACCGCGGCACGTGGAGATCCAGATGTTCCGCGATGCCCACGGCCATGCCGTGTCGCTGTTTGAGCGTGACTGTTCCATTCAGCGCCGGCACCAGAAGGTGCTGGAAGAAGCGCCGGCCCCGGGCCTGTCCCCGAAGGAACGCCAGGAAATGGGCCGGGTCGCCATCGCCGCCGCCGACGCCATTGATTACCTCGGCGCCGGCACCGTGGAATTCATTCGCGATCAAGACGGCAGGTTCTATTTCATGGAAATGAACACCCGCCTGCAGGTGGAACACCCGGTCACCGAACTCATCACCGGCCAGGACCTGGTGGAATGGCAGTTGCGCGTGGCGGCTGGCCAGCCCCTGCCGTTGGCGCAGGAACAATTGACGCTGACCGGGCACGCCATCGAAGTACGCCTGTACGCCGAGGACCCGGAGCGCGACTTCCTGCCCGCCACCGGTCACCTGACGCACCTGCGCTTCCCCGCCGACAGCGGCCACATTCGCGTGGACAGTGGTGTGCGCACCGGTGACAACATCACCGTGCACTACGACCCGATGATCGCGAAACTGATTGTCTGGGGCCAGGATCGCAATGACGCGCTGCGGCGCATGCAGGCCGCGCTGGCCGAGACGCAGGTGGCGGGCGTGCGCACGAACATTGATTTGCTCGCTTCCATCGTTGCGCACCCGGATTTCCGGGAGGCCCGCATCGACACGGGTTTTATCGAGCGGCATCGCGATGCACTGCTGACACCGGCGCGCGCAATGGATACAACAGTATTGGCCCTGGCAGCGCTGCATGTGCTGTTGGAACGGACCCGGCGCGCCGCCTTCGCGGCACAGTCCTCCAGCGAACCCGGCTCGCCGTGGCATGACGTGGACGGGTGGCGGCTCGACGGCACGCACACGGAAATCCTGCACCTGCGCAGCCGTGGCGGCGATCATGCCATCGGCATTACTCCACAGCGCAACGGCTATCAGCTGCACATGGACGAACATGTCTTCAGCGTCTCGGCGCGCCGGGATGAGACCGGCGACGTCATCGCCCGCCTGGATGGCCGCACGGTGCGCGCCACCACCGTGGAACACGGCGCCCGCATTACCGTCATGCTGGCGGCAGGCACCCATGAGTTCACGTTCATTGATAACCTCGCGTGGGAACGGGACGCCGGGGCCGCCGCGGGCGGACTGACGTCCCCGATGCCCGGCCGCATCGTCGAGATTCGCGTACGCGCCGGGGACAGCGTGCAGCGCGGCGATACGCTGGTCATCATCGAGGCCATGAAGATGGAGCATGCCGTGATCGCGCCCGTGGACGGAAAGGTCGCGGCGTTGCATTTCCAGTCCGGTGACATGGTCAATGAGGGCGCGGAATTGCTGCGACTCGAGGGCACAACTTCTGGTTCAACAACCCAATGAAGCCGGCGTTCGCCGGTTAGCAAGCGCTCCACCGGCCGCCAAGCGGACGGGGAATGCGGGAAAACCGCGTACCGCTTGTTCCAGGTCAAATGGCCGGCCGCCACAGTTATGGAACATAGCGCCGTAGTCGCAAGTCCAATGGACCATGGAGATCTCCGCCTACCCTCGCCCTGCCTGGCAGTCGGGCACCTGTTCCTGTAACGGATTCGCCGCCGCGATCGTGTTCGTGATCCTGTCCGGATTGCCTTTCAGCAGCCGGGCGCAGGAGGTGCTGGCCGAGCCGCCTGAGGCGGCGCAGTTACCGCAAACCGAGTATCTCGCCCCGCCGTTGCTGGACCAGATGCTCGCGCCCATTG
>CAYMXG010000231.1:0-4470 GCA_964394115.1 uncultured Enterobacteriaceae bacterium
TCAGCGTCGTGCCCGATCGTGGCATGCCAACTATGAAAATCGGGGATTGCGTGGACCCGGCTGCAAGTGGCTCCTGGTACAGGGAGGCGGCTCCATAGTATTGCTTGATGTCTGAAAAGTATTTCTCCGACTTGCGACGGCCATAGGCAACGCCCCGGCTGGCCGCCAGTTCCCGCTGCAGCGCATTGGCTTCCGTGAAATACGCAAATGCCTCGGCATGGCGTTGTTCCCGGTCCGCGATGCGGCCCAGTGCATAAGCCAGTGTTGTGCGTTCTTCGCGCCCCACTTCCTGATCCCCGAGGCGCGAAACTGCATCTGCATATCCCGGGTCGGCACTGCCGGCAACTTCCATATCCGCCAGCTGGTACATTGCCTTGCCGTAACCGGGAACGATTTGCAGCGCCCTGCGGCACTCCGTTACCGCGGCATCATTGTCTCCTGAGAGCGAATGATATTTGGCCAGCAACACATGTGACGCGGCGTGGCTTTGATCCAGGGCCAACGCGTTTTCCAGCGCCTCCTTCATCGCGCCCAGATCCCGCGCCTGAAACGCAAGCGAGGCGGCCTGGCTATAGAGTTCTGCCGACTTTTCGCTGCGCCGCACAAACTCCAGATACACGGTGAGTGCCGCGCTGGGGTCACCGACCTTGAAACAGGCCTCGGACAGGGCGGTGTAATTCTCCAAAGCACGGGGATCGAGATGTATCAGCTCCCGGCAGCAGAGGATCGCTAGGCTCCAGCAATCGTGTTCCCGTGCCAGCGACCTGATGCGGCCAAGCGTCTCCAGTGACTTTGGCAACAACTCATAGGCGCGCAACAGGGCCGTGCCGGTCTCCTTGTCGCTGCCGCCCTTGTGCAGGCACAGTGCGAGCTTGAGCCAAGTGAAGCCGTCTTTTGGACGCAGCGCAATCGCTGCTCGATACCTTTCCGCTGCCTCCGACAGGCGCTCCATTCGCGCCAGGCAATCGCCCACCGTGGCCAGAAAGAACGGATCGGACGAAAATCCGGGGCTGATGCCCAGGAAGGTCTCCAGCGCCGACGGATACATCCCTCGATAGAAGTAGGCCAGGCCCAGATTGAACTTATAGGCCGGCGGAGCAGAGGGCGGCGCGGACGCGACTGAAAGCCTGGCGAGTGCGTGGTCGTAATCGCGGTCCGAAAGCGCCAACGTCCCCTCCAGATAGGCTACATCCGGATGGTCGGGATTCAGTGCCGCAGCCTTCCTGACCAATTCCCTCGTATCTGGCCGTCCCTGCTCGAAGGCGGTCAGTGCCGCGGAAAGGGCCTGCTTGAAACCGCCATTGCCGTGCATGTTGCGACCAAACTCCGCAGGTCAGGCTTCAACGGGACAACTTAGAGGGTTGGCGTCGCGCAGGCGAATTATCAATTTTCGGCGCGCAAAAAAAAGCGGCAGCCATCTGGCTGCCGCTGGTATTCAGGATGAAGTCCGATGTTCCGGAGGCTTCTCTTACCACTTAATCTTCAGACCAGCCCAGAAGGTCCGGCCAAGAACGTCATACGTTGACGGCTCGGTGTTCGACTGAACCTGGGCGGTACCCAGTAACGGCGGGTCGTTGTCCAGCAGGTTATCAATGCCACCGGACAGGGTCAGGTGATCATGGAAATCCCACCGCGCCGACAGATCCACATAGTGCTCGGTTTCGATGGACTGCTGCGCCGAAGGAATGCCAGCTGCCACCGCGTCCCCGTCCAGGCCCAGCGAATCCGCACGAATCGGACGCACATCGTCCACTTCGCCGATCAAGCGCCAGTTCAAACCAACCTGTACCGGACCGTTCGCCCACGTAATCCGCAAGTTGCTCAACCACTCGGGGGTTGCGGTACCCGGGATCCAGCCACCGCAGGGTGTGCCAAAGGTCCCGGCGCAATCCAGGAACGGCAGCGCATCATTACCCTGGAACCCATTCTCCAACACGTATGTGGTCATGTAGAACACATTGATAGTACCCGGCGCACTCAGCCCGGTGTCCATGAGGTCAAACGTATAATCCACCTGGACGTCGATACCATCCGTGCGTAACCCTGACACGTTGGCATTCAGTGCGTTGACCGGCGTGATGTTACCGGTGAAGTCGCGGTCGGTGGCCTGGCACAACTCGGAAGCCAGATCCTGCGTGAAGAAACAGCCGGTTATCAGGTTGTCCACGCCGCCGCCAAAGGTGGCAATCGCATCCTTGATCTCGATATTGTAGTAGTCCACGGTGATGGAGAACTTGTCGAGGAACTCCGGTTCCCACACCGCGCCGATGTTCCAGCTGTCGGCGGTTTCCTCGTCCAGGTTCGGGTTACCACCGAAGGTGCCTTCCACCTGCACGTTTCGCTGCTGGAAGTTCACCGGATCGGCGACGCCCCAGGCATTACAGAAGGCGATGTCTGCAGCGCCAGCAAGGTACCCATTGGCCGGATCGCAGGGATCCGTATAGCCCGGGAAACCCTGGGACTCACCCAGGAACAATTCCCCGATATTCGGGGCACGTACCGCGCGCTGATAGCCGCCACGGAGTCGGAAGCCATGGACCGGGACCCACTCGCCGCCGGCACTCCAACTGGTCACGCTGCCGACCGAGGAGTACTCGCCGACGCGAACTTTGCCGTTCACCGACAGCTTTTCCGCGAACTGGACGTCCTTCAGCAACGGGATGTCCGTCTCGGCAAACACGTCAATAACATTGTAATCACCGACCGTTGACTTCACTGCGTTGAAACCCAATATATTTCCCGCTTCCAATGCCGCATCAGGGCGGAACTCGAAGCCCTCATCGCGCCACTCGACACCGCCGGCCAGACCGATGTCACCCGCGGCAAAACCCGGGAGTTTACCGGTAAAGTTGATGCCGCCCATCATCTGCTCGTACTCGCCGAAACTGTTCAGATTGAGCCGCACAAAATCCGCGGCCTCCGCGCTCATCACACCCGGACCCCAGATATTCATCGCGACGCAGCCATTGGAGGGGTCAATACAACGCGGGTTGGCCGCGGTTCCCGTGGCATTCAGGGCCTGCAGGAAATTATCCTTGTTGATGTCATTCAACAGAATATTCGTCTGATGCACATTGCCATAGATGAAGAACGTGTCGTAGTCCCAGTTATCGTTGATCTCACCCTTCACGCCGGCGACGACGCGGTACATGCGGAAGTCGTCCTCGGAATGACGCGGACCCACTTCCACCATGCGGCGGCCAAAGAATAGTGAGCGCGCGATGCCGTCACCCGTGGGCTGGCCGAAATACGGATCAAACACCGCCTCCGACGCGGCCATGATGGCCTTTGAAGCAGGACTCAGGAAGGGATTGACGCCGAAGTTGAAATCAAACCCTGTCGTGGAAGAAATAAATGCCGGAGTTGGAGCCAACTCTGTCGGGGTCGTATGGTGTACGAACTGTGTGTCAATGTAAGTCGTAAAGTGATTGTTGATCTCAAACTCCGCCATGCTGTTGACCTGCCAGCGATCCTGGGGCAGCTGCAGGTAGTTGTCAGGGGCGTAGTTGAACCGATCTTCTGGATCCAACCACGCGCGGGGATTGCCATTCTCGTCAAACGTGATGCTGTTGCCGCCCGGGGGGGGAACGCCAACGCCGACGAAGTATCGTGTCTCAGGTGTTCCGGAGCTTCCGCCTTCGACCAAAGCCGGGTTTCCAGCGTCATCGGTGCCATCCTGAAACGTCACCGAACTGAACTTGCGCGCATCGGCAAATACTTCCTGCCGGTTGTTGTAGTTCGCAAAAATCGTGACGTTGCCGCGGCCATCGGCGAAATTGGTGCCCCAGGTCGCATTGGCGGTGTAAACATCACCATCGCCTTCATCGGTTATTTCATAGCTTGCATTGACCTCGAAACCCTCGAAGTCATGCTTCAAGATAAAGTTCACCGCACCCGCGAGTGCGTCCGAACCGTAGGTGGCGGATTGACCACCGGTGACGACTTCCACGCGCTCGATGAGTGGCGCCGGCATGTTGTTGACGTCCACAGTGCCGTCGCTCAGCGTCGGTACCATACGCTTGCCGTCCACCAGAACCAGGGTGCGCACTGCACCCAGACCTCGCAGGTCGATGGTCGCCGTGCCGGTACCGGGGTTATTGGAGGTATTTGTAAATCCAGGGATGACCTGGGGCAGTTCATTCAACAACTGCTCCATGTTGACTGTGCCAGTGGCCTCAATCTGCTCGGCGCCGACGACGGCAACCGGGCTTGGGGACGAAAGGTCGGTTCTCTTGATGCGAGAGCCGGTTACAACGACTTCCTGAAGCGAACTCGAATCCTGTGCGTACACAGGCGCAGAAGAACCCATTACCGCAGATGCGACCGCTACCGCGATCACCTTTCTCTTAAAAGGCGCGTTAGTCACGTTGAACCCCCTTTCCTGGAACAACCATTGATTTGAAATCAGTTTCGGGTGCTGGAACCGCAATTACTGATAGTCCAGCCCCGCCTTTCTATCGGAACGCGACA
>CAYMXG010000232.1:0-4449 GCA_964394115.1 uncultured Enterobacteriaceae bacterium
CCTGCACCGCGCCGGCATGAATCAGTGCCTGGGCCTGGGTGCGGGAGCAGATGCCGAGTTTCGACAGGGCACGGGCCAGGCCATTGAGTGTGGAATGCTTGCGCCCGTTCACCCCGCCCCCCGATCAGGTGAGTTAACCCCTGACAAGTCCAGAGCCTGTCCCCGCGAATGCGGGGAATGGACCTGTTCAGAGCATGGGCAGTGCAGGGATGCACTGCCATTTTCAATGACGATCAAGTCATTGAAAATGTGAGGCAAGCAAAAACCACGCTTTTGTCGCAGACCATCCATGGTCTGCGCCCTGCGGGCGCCCTACGGGCGACCCGATTTGCTCCAGGCAAATCGGTTGCTTGGCATATTATAGATAACCGCTTTCCTTGAACCAGCGGATCGCGTCCTCAACGGCGGCGCGCGCCGGTCGTGAGACGTAGCCCAGGTCCTGCTGCGCCTTGGCCGAGCTGAAATACATGTGTTTGCGCGCCATGCGCACGCCGTCCACGGTGGCGAAGGGTTCACGCCCGGTGACCTGTGACACGGCTTCCGCCATCCAGGCGATAGGCAGCACGACGCCATGCGGCAACCGGAAGCGTGGTGCCGGCCGGCTGCCGACGGTGGCGATCAGGTGCAGGATGTCGCGCAGGCTGAGATTTTCACCGCCGAGCACATATCGCTGGCCGATGCCACCGCGTTGAAACGCGAGCCAGTGGCCTTCGGCCACGTCTTCCACGTGCACGACATTGAGGCCGGTGTCCACGTAGGCCGGCATGCGCCCGGCCAGCATGTCCACGATGATCCGTCCGGTCGGCGTTGGGCGGATGTCGCGCGGGCCGATGGGGGCGGACGGATTGACGATCACCACCGGCGCACCTTCGTTTGCCGCCAGATTCAGCACGGCCTCTTCGGCCATGAACTTGGAGCGCTTGTAATGTCCCACCATGTCGCCCAATGACACCGGCGTGGTCTCATCTGCGGGTGTACGGTCCTTGTTTATGCCGAGTGTGGCCACGCTACTGGTGTAGACGATGCATTTGACCCCCGACTCCGCGGCAGCGCGCAGCAGCCGCTTGGTGCCGTCGACGTTGGTGCGGTAAAGCGTCGCGGGTTCTGGTACCCAGAGGCGATAATCTGCGGCCACATGAAACAATGCCTCGCAACCTCGCACGGCGCGGCGCAGGGACGCGTCGTCGTTCAGGTCGCCTGTGACCACTTCCACGGGCAACCCGCTGATGTTCCGGTGCGTGCTTTCCGGCCGGACCAGCACGCGGGTGTCCACGCCCGCAGTCAGCAGCCGGCGGACCACGGCCGATCCCACGAAGCCCGTGGCACCGGTGACCAACGCCTTCATGGCAGCGCGGCCCGGCGCAAGCTGAGGTACTCGCGCAGCACCCATAACGCAAACAGCGGTGCGCCCACCGCGGCCAGCAGCAGGAAGTAGTGCAGACTCCCGGCCAGGGTCACCAAAGGCAGCGCATAGAGAATGTCTTCCGCCTCCAGGGCGCCGATGTTCGGCTGCCGTGCCCGTGCCTTGCCCACGATCAGTTCGATTTCGTGACGCAGGTGGAAGATGGCGGCGACCGCGATGCCGGACAGGAGCCCCAGCAACACGGCCGAGGCGCCAAGCTCACTGTGGCGCAATCCGATCCCGATGCCGAGAAACAGCATGAAGTTCACCAGTGCGTCGGCGGTCAGATCATAGAGATGCCCGAAGCGGCTGGTTTTGCCGGTGATGCGCGCCAGTTCCCCATCGGTATGATCGAGAAAATTGGAGGCGGCGAAGCACAGCGCGCCGATATTGGTCCACAGGTAGCCGCCGTGGGAGAGTCCGGTACAGGCCAATACGCCGAACAGCATGCGCAGTGTTGTCAGATGGTTCGGCGTGACCCAGGAGCCGCGCAGTGGCGCCACCAGCCGCGCGGCAAGGCGGGCGTCCCACGGCTTGTCGATGCCGGTGTTCAAACGCGAAACACGTATTGTTTGCCGGCCTCGCGCTCACAGTCGGGAGGATAGCTGCGGCGTTTATCGTCGTAGTAGGCGCGGCGATGATCGCCCTCGGCGCGGCGATTATAGGTCACGTACAACACGCGCCGCGGCTCAGTGGTGAGATTAGGCCGGGAACGGTGGGGAATGAAAGAGTCGAAAAACACCGTGTCACCGGGTTCCGTGGGCAGGGCGCGATAGGGCAAGGCATCCTCGTCCAGTGGTTTCCATTTTTCCCCAATCAATTGCTGCATGTGCTCGTACACGGCCATCTCGAGGCAACCGTTCTCGCGCGTGCAGGGATCAATGGTCACCAATGCAGTGATGTGCATTTGCGCATAGGTGTCCCAACCGGCCTGCACGTCCTGGTGCGCCTTGAATCCATCTCCTCCGGGGAGTTTGAAATTGATCTTGTCCTTGAACAGCACGGCATCCCCGCCGAACAGGTCCGCCATCGCCTGCTGCATCTTGCCGCGCACAAACAGATCGCTGAAGCCCTGGTGATAAGGCTCAAAATCCTCCATGCGGCACAGGATGCGCTCCCCGGCATGCAGGCGGCTGTCCTCGAAATATTTCATCCACTTGCCCGGGGTTTCCGGGTACGCGGTCACGGCGTCGGTCCAGGCGGTGATGTCGCGCATTTCGGCCGCGTCATACAGGCCCGGAACCACCAGGTAACCCTGTCGTGAAAACTCCTGTATTTGTGCTTCAGTCAGCATGATCGGGTCTCGAGGTGGACGGCGGCAGGGGAAACGGCAATCTTACCTTGGCCGGGCCAGTGCGTCATGGCCTGGATGCAAATCATGCAGGTTCCTTCCCACGCTGCGCATGGTTCTGGCCGCGGCGCGAAAGGCGCGATTGACTTCGAGCAGCGCCGGCAGGCGGGCCGGCACGCGCAACAGGTCCATTATCACTCCAGGCAGGTTCGCGCGTCCGAAAGGATCAGTCTGTCGAAGGACAAACGCCGGCAACTCCATCTCCAGCGGATCGAGAATCACACGCAGTACCAGCGCGGGCAGTTCATGCCGGGTCGCGACACGCAACACCGCGGCGCTTTCCATGTCCACCGCGGCGGCGTTGCGCTGCGCGCCGAGGGCGGCCTTCTGTCCCGATGTCGTGACCACGGCCTCCGCCTCGGCCATGTTCCCGGGTGCCAGATCCAGTCCGGCAGCATTCAAACGATTGCGGACATGGATTCGCCACTCCTCGTGCGTGCATAACACACCGGTTGCCGTTTCCACGCGTCCCGGCAACAGCACCGTGCCCGGCGCAAGCCCCGGCGCCAACCCGCCGGCCGTGCCGAAACTCACCAGTCCTTGGACGCCCCTGGCAACCAGGTGTTCTGCCCCGCGCGTGGCGAGTTCAGGTCCGATGCCGCACAAGTGCATCAGGATGTTGGGTCGCAGCTGGATCGATACGCCGGGTTCCGGCGCCGCGCTGGTCAGGCAGGATGCCTCCGGCAACATTGCAACGATAATGCCTATGGGCGCCAAGATGATGCCGGATTTCTCAGGTGTTCGCGGTCAGGGTTGCGTGGCGGCCGCCGAGTTCCACCTGCGGCAATCCTGCTGCGGCCAGGGCAAACACGGTACGCAGCAGGGTGTCATTGCCGGTGAGGAGGTTGCTGACCAGGACCGTGCCGTGGACGCTGCGACGCGGGATCTTCACCTGCGAGCCGGCGGTGAAATTTCTCCGCACGTTGATGCGCCTCAACGTCAGCACGGCCATGCCCAGTGCCCACAGGCAAAAGCGCCGGATGCCGCGCTCGCTTGCCGGTATTAATAATGTATAGCGCAGCGCATTGGCCAGGTGCGAACGCGCCACGCCGATGAGGTAGCCGAGGCCGTCGGTGAATCCGGGCAATTCGCGGCCCGGCGCCAGGTCATGCAAATCGGCGCCAAAACGGGCAAACACGTCCTGGGGCAACCAGCACATGGCGCGCCCCTGATCGTCCCAGATGTCCTTCAGGATGTTGGTCATTTGCAGTCCCTGTCCGAAGGACACTGCCAGCGGCATCAACTGCTCACGTTGCGCGTCAATGTCCGGGGCGTGGGCACAGAAAAGTTCGGTCAACATCTCGCCGACCACACCGGCCACGTGATAACAGTAGCTGTCCATTTCCGCGAGATCCTTGAGTCCGTAGCGCACGTTGCCTTCCTGGAACCGGGCCATGCCGTCGGCCATGATGCGCACGCAACGTTCCAGCGCCGTGCGCTGACGCGGGGAAAAGCTGTGCGTGATCCGGATAACCGCCGGCGTGTGGACAATCAATTCCCGTTCCGCGGCTGTGGCGCCTGGTGACAGGCGCGGATGCAGGGCTGTGGCAAAGTTCGCGGCGTCGAGGCGCGCACCCACGACTTCAATGAATTCATTGGCAAAGCGGCGCTTGTCGGAAAAAGTTAGGTGCTTGTCGTCTTCGATGGTGTCGGCAATGCGGCACAACAGGTAGGCGTTGCTGACCACCTGGCGCAG
>CAYMXG010000233.1:0-4447 GCA_964394115.1 uncultured Enterobacteriaceae bacterium
CCGGTGGTGTCGACCCCTCCTCCCCCAGGCGGGAAACGGAATTTGACGCGGAATGCTTCCGTGAACTGTTCGAATCCGCCAACGTCGGCATCGCCAAGGCGGATGTTGAATATCGGTTCGTGGCAGTCAACCAGAGATTCTGCGCTCTGCTGGGGTACTCCCGCGAAGAGCTGTTGCAAATGCACACATTCGATGTGGTCCATCCGGATGATGTTGCACCAAGTAATCGTGACGCCGAATCGATTCGCCTCCAGAAACCCGCCGAGAAAAGAATGGAACGGCGCTATCTGCGGAAAGGCGGTTCGAGCATTTGGGTAGACGTCGCCTCCCAATCTATACCAGGCGATGAGAGTACTGAACCAAATTCCGTCGGAGTCGTCATCGACATCGGCCGGCGCAAGCGCGCCGAGGTGAAACTCATGGAGCAACTCACGGAACTGCAACGCTGGCATCAGGCGACCCTGGGCCGCGACGGCCGGGTCATCCAATTAAAGCGCGAGGTCAATGAACTCCCGCAACGTCTGGGCGAGTCCCCACGCTATTCCGCCCCGGGGAACGGCGCTGCGCAGCGGGGATCAGACTCCTGACGCACCCGCCATGGAACCAGCTTTCAAATGCAAGTCTCTCGGCGGATCGCAGCCATGAATCGAATTCTCGTCGTTGACGACAAGGAGGAAATTCTCAGGGCGCTTAGGATTCTGCTGGAAAGAAATGGATATGCCGTGGACACTGCCATCCACGGGGCCGAAGCCCTGGCTATAGCGCGCCTGAATCCGCCGCAACTCATTATTTCGGATCTTCTCATGCCGGTGATGGATGGCTATACGCTGCTGCGCAATTGGAAGGCGGATGACCAGCTCAGGCAAATTCCTTTCATTGTGCATACCGCCACCTACACGGACCCTCGGGAACAACGTCTGGCGCTGGATATGGGTGCGAACGCGTTCATCCTCAAACCAGTCGCATCTGCACGTATGCTGAAGTGCATCCAGGACGTCATGCTCAAGGAAAAGCGCAACGAACCGGCGCCGGCTCATGCGCCCGATGACGGTGGAAACGTACTGCTGAACGAATATACCGAAGTACTTTTTCGCAAGCTGGAGGAGAAAACTTCGCAATTGGAACAATCCAACCGCGCGTTGCAGGAAGATCTGAACAGACGCCGGCTGGCCGAAGTCGAAGCGAAGCGGCACTTGCGCGATACCGAGCGGGCGCGAACGGCGCTGCTCAGCATCCTCGAAGACCAGCGGCAGACGCAGTCGGCATTGCGCGAGAAGGAGTATCTGCTGTCCGAATCACAACGCATCGCCCATATCGGCAGTTGGCTCTGGGAATTGAACGGCGGGCTGGTATGCTCGGATGAGGTATACCGTATCTATGGGGTGACACCGGAAGCGTTCAACCAAGAATCGTTTCTCAACCTGATTCATCCTGACGACAGACCAGCGATGCAGGCGTGGGCTACATCCTGCCTGGCAGGCGAGATTCCCGGCGCACTGGACTTTCGCGCGCTTCGGCCCGACGGCACCATCCGTTTTCTCTCCAGTCGCGGCGAAATGATTTATGACTCCGCGCGCAGGCCTACCCACGTAACCGGCACTACGCAGGACATCACCGAACGCAAACGGGTTGAGGATGAACTACGCGCGAGCGAGGCCAATCTGGCGGCCGCCCAGGAACATGCCCATTTCGGGAGCTGGGAATTGGACCTGGTGACATCGGTCAGCACCTGGTCCGCCGAGACGTTCCGCCTGCTGCACCGCAATCCTGCGCTCGGCGCGCCGACGCTCGCGGAGTTTCTGGAATTGGTTCACCCGGAGGACCGCCCGGGGATCGAAATCGTGAGTGCCAGAATCAACGAGACAACCGGCACTATCGTGCACGAGTACCGCACCAATCCAGCACTGGGCCCGATGCGACATCTCAGCGCCTCCTTGTACGTCACGCGCGATGCCACGGGGCGCGCCGTAAAGGCGGCGGGCGTCGCACTTGATATCACCGACCGCAAGCAGGCTGAGTCGACATTGCGCCAGAGCGAGGAGCGCCACCGCCTGCTGTTCGAGGCCAGCCCCCAGCCCATATGTGTGTATGACAAGGTCACGCTGGCGTTCCTCGCGGTCAACGATACCTTCGTCCGGCAGTATGGTTATTCGCGCGCGGAAATGCTTGCGATGACGATCATGGGGATTGTCCCTCCGGACGATGTTCCGGCGGTCTTACAGAGGATAAATACCGGCCTGGACGATAGCTTCGAACCCACATATTGGCAGCACGTCAGAAGGGACGGCAGCATTATCGATGTGGAGATTCGCGCGCGTTCCATGGAATTTAACGGGTCCCCGTCCCGGTTCGCTCTGGTCAGCGATATCACCGAGCAGCGCCGTACGGAAGCCATGCTGACCAATGAGCGGGCAGTGAAGGAGACCATGATGACGCGTCTCAACCACCTGCTGTCCACAAGCCCGTCCATCCTGTACAACACCCGCCTCGGCGCAACCGGCGTTGTTCCGCTCTGGGTCAGTGACAATATTACAGCGGTTCTGGGCTACAGCGTGGAAGAGGCGCTGCGGCCTGACTGGTGGCCAAATCACCTGCTTGCCGCTGACCGCGACAAGGCGATTGCCGAGGCCCGGGAACTCCAGGAGAACAAGGTTCAGACCCTTGAATACCGCTTTGTCACAAAGCAGGGCGACGTGCGCTGGATCGTTGACGAAGCCCGGCTCCTGGACAACAGGAATGGCGAGTCTCCTGAAGTCGTGGGAACGTGGATCGACATCACCCAGCGAAGACATGCCGAGGAGCGGCAACGGCTTGACGCCACCGCCATTCAGGCCAGCAAGGACGGCATGCTTATTACCGACGCCACCCTGACAATCGTCTCGGTAAACAAGGCCTTGTGCGATTTGAGCGGCTATGCCGAGGGCGAACTGTTGGGCGCGAAGACGTCAATATTAAAATCGGGCCGTCACGACGCATCATTTTATCAGGCCATGTGGCTCCGGTTGGAGAAAACCGGACAATGGCACGGCGAGATCTGGAACCGCAGCAAGGACGGTGCAGCGATTCCCCTGTGGCTCAGCATCAGTGCCGTTTATGACGCGCACGCGGAGGCATCGAATTACATCGGGATCTATACGGACCTCAGTGAGATCAAGCGCACCGAACAGGAACTGGAACATCTTGCGCATTACGACCCGCTGACCCACCTCCCGAACCGCCTGCTGCTGCAATCCCGGCTTGCCCACGCGATCGCGCAGGCAGAGCGGCTGCGAGCAAGGCTGGGAGTCATGTTCATCGATCTGGACGAATTCAAGAGGATCAACGACAGCCTGGGCCATGTCGTCGGGGACCAGCTGCTGACCGAAGTCGCGCAACGTCTGAGCGGGCGCATCCGCAAGGGCGATACGCTGGCGCGCCTCGGTGGAGACGAGTTTGTCGTGCTGCTCGAATCGATCCCGACGCCGGATGGCGCCGCCACCGTAGCCCGTGACCTGTTGGCGGTATTTTCCGAACCGTTCCTTCTGCCCGGCGGGCGCACCATTTTCGCGCAGGCGAGCATCGGGATCAGCATCTATCCCGACGATGGCACCAGTATGGAAGAGCTGCTGCGCGATGCAGATGCGGCGATGTACCGCGCAAAAGCCGAGGGACGAAACCAGTTCCTGTTCTTCACCGCCGATATGAGCGTCGAAGCCCTGGCGCAACTGGAAGTGGAAACCGCGTTGCGGCAGGCCCGGGAACGGGGCGAGCTCACCCTGCATTACCAGCCCAAGGTCGATCTCGTCAGCGGCCGAATGACCGGCGCCGAGGCACTGTTGCGCTGGCGGCGCGCGGACGGGAGCTTCACGCCGCCGGCGCGATTCATCCCCGTCGCGGAAAAATCCGACCTGATTATCAGCCTCGGCGAATGGGTTATCGACGAGGCATGCCGGCAGATCCGGTTCTGGCTCGACGCCGGCTTCACCGGCTTCACAGTGGCCATCAACGTGTCAGCGCGCCAGTTCCGATCCAAGAACCTGGATACCAGCATCCGAAAAGCGCTTTCCACCAACCGCGTTCCGCCCGAGTGCCTGACTCTGGAACTGACTGAGAGCATGCTGATCGAACGCCCCGATGATGCCATCGCACGGCTCACCGCCCTCAAGAGCATGGGCGTGAGTCTGTCCCTGGACGACTTCGGCACTGGCTTCTCCAGCCTTGCTTACCTGATCCATTACCCCATCGATGTGCTCAAGATCGATCGCACGTTCGTGAACGGCATCGGCACGACTCCGGGTGCTGAAATTATCGTGGATAACGTGATCGACCTTGCCCATAGCCTGCACTTGCGGGTCGTGGCCGAGGGAGTGGAAACGGCAGTACAACTGGAATACCTCAGAAACAGAGGCTGTAACGAAATCCAGGGCTACTATTTCAGCAGACCGGTTCCGCCCGGCGACTTCGCTGC
>CAYMXG010000234.1:0-4445 GCA_964394115.1 uncultured Enterobacteriaceae bacterium
CCTGGTGGGCCTCCTCGGCCTTGAAGCGGTGCAGCGCGAGCCGATCCTCCTCGGAGAAAATCGCAACCGCGGGAATACGCAACTCCGAAGCAGCGCGCATCACGCGGATGGCGATCTCGCCGCGGTTGGCTACAAGAATTTTCGTGAATGGCATGGAAGTTCCAGCGCTGTATTCGGGCGCAATACTACCCCAACACTGGCGCCCGGATGATAGGTGGTGGGTTACGGCGCGTTGCGCCTAATCCACCAGCGTGAAGAAGTCACGCTGCGAGCGCTTGATCCAGGTCCCACAGTATGTCGTCCAGGGTCTCCAGCCCCACGGAGATGCGCACCATGTCCGGGGTGACGCCGGCGGCGATTTGCTGTGCTTCGGAAAGTTGCCGGTGTGTCGTCGAGGCCGGGTGGATCACCAGCGTCTTGGCATCGCCGACGTTGGCGAGATGACTCATGAATTTCACGTTCTCGATGAAGCGCGTGCCGGCCGCAGCGCCACCTTTGACACCGAAGCAGAGCACAGACCCTGCGCCCTTGGGCAGATATTTCTTCGCCAGCCGGTAATACTGGTTATCCGGCAACCCTGCATAGCGCACCCAGCTCACCTTTTTGTGACTTTGCAGGAATCCGGCAACCGCGGCGGCATTGGCGCAGTGCCGATCCATGCGCACCGGCAGTGTCTCCAGGCCTTGCAGGAACAGGAACGCATTGAACGGGCTGAGTGTCGGACCCAGCGTGCGCAGCGTTTCGCAGCGCGCCTTCATGGTGAAACCAAAATCCCCGAAGGTTTCAAAAAAGCGCACGCCATGATAACCCTTCGACGGTTCGGTCAGGCCGGGGAATTTGCCGTTGTCCCATGGGAACGTGCCGGACTCCACCTGCACGCCGCCGATGGAAGTGCCGTGCCCGCAGATGAACTTGGTGGCGGAGTGCACCACGATGTCGGCGCCGAAATCAAAGGGCCGGCACAGGTACGGTGTCGCAAAGGTATTGTCGATGATCAGCGGCACACCGGCCTCGCGGGCGATGGCGGCCACGGGTTCGATATCCAGCACATTGTTCAACGGATTGCCGATGGTCTCGGCGTACAGCGCGCGGGTGCGGGGCGTAATGGCCTTGCGGAAATTCTCCGGGTCGTCTGAATCCACAAACACCGTGTTGATGCCGAAACGCCGGAAGGTGACATCGAACTGGGAATAGGTGCCGCCATACAGCGTGCGCGCCGACACCAGTTCATCTCCTTCCTGCAGCAACGTCAGCAGTGCCGTCATCTGCGCGGCCATGCCGGAACCCACTGCCAGCGCGGCGCGGCCGTTTTCCAGCGCCGCCATACGTTCCTCGAACACGGCATTGGTGGGGTTGGTCATGCGCGAGTAAATGTTGCCGAAGGTCTGCAGGTTGAACAGGCTGGCGGCGTGGTCAGTGTCGTCGAACACGAACGATGCGGTCTGGTAAATGGGCACGGCGCGCGCGCCGGTGGCCGCGTCCGGGATCTGGCCGGCGTGCAGGCACAAGGTTTCGATGCCGAATTGTCTGTCTTTCATGGTCATTCCCCCGAGGCCGGGCGCCGGAGCAGCCCGGACAACTTGATACAAAGCCACTGTGCGCCGATTTGCATGCAGCTCCAGACCCTTAATCGGCGATGATTTCAGCCACGAGTTCCTCAGCGATCCAGCCTTTGAGAAAACTCGCAAATCGAAACGCCACCAGCTCCGCATCGATAAATTGGCATAGTACTTCGCATGTCTGCTCGAAGGTGGCGTCGTTACGCAACGCGTCCATCGCGATTTTCTCTTCCGCTTCAAGCGACCGGAAGCATGGTGTCGTTCCCCGCCGCCATACGACCCATGGCCGGGCATGCGTGCCCCGTTGCGGTTCCGCAATTGCGTTCTCCTTTACCACGGCGCGCCAAATGGCGGGGACATTGAAGAACAAATTGAGCCGCTGCATGGATGGGTGAAACCGAATACGGCTTGCGGGCCAGGAAGCGGTGGAAAGCGCCACCATCTCGTCCACGGTCAGCGCCGAGACATCGGGAGCGTCGAATGCCACGCTCAGCGCCCACTCGAAGACTGCGATCTCCGCAAGCAATTTATCGGATTGGTATGGATCCGAATTGGACAGGAAATCGGCAAGATAGAGTCCGAACCACCGGATCGACGGATGTCGGGACGGATGAGCCTCGGCGTAGGCTCTGACCATGGCGGAAAACCGTTCCACCCCCAGGTGTGACTGGAGCGTCTTGAAATCGACCTGCAGCACTTCGGTGAGCCGGGCGTAGTATGCATGTCGGTAGATATCGATTCGCTCGCGGGCCTGTGCTGCGTCCGGTCCAGCCACCCAATCTTCGATTGCCCTGTCGCCCCGCATCAGGGAGTCCTGAAAAACGCGCTGCAGGTCCGTCAGTGCGGTCGGCACGCCGGCACCGCTGGTATCAGCGCCCATCGCAAACATTACCTGCAGCTGCAATTTCCCGGGCCCGCTCCACCTCGGCAACCAATACTTCAACGGGCGGAATATTGGCGTCTCTCTCAATCATGGTGGATACCGGTCCGAGCTTCTGCCATGCGTACCGGAACAACTCCCAAACGGGGTCGATGATCGCCTCGTCGTGGGTATCGACGATGTAATCTTCGTGATTGGTATGACCGGCCAGGTGCAACTGGTACACGCGTTCGGCGGGCATGCAATCGATATATTCGTGCGCGTCGAAACCGTGATTAAATGCGCTCACATAGATGTTATTGATGTCGAGCAGGATGCCGCAGTCCGTCTCATCGGCGACACGGGTCAGAAATTCCCATTCGGTCATCTCCCCCGCCTTGTACGTGACATAACTGGAAACGTTTTCCAGCAGGAATCGCCGCCCCATGAAATCCTGGACGTACGCCACCCGCTGCGCCACGTGATTGAGCGCCGCCTCGGTGTAGGGAAGCGGAAGCAGATCGTGCATGTTGTATCCGTCCACGCCGGTCCAGCACAGGTGATCCGAGATCCATGGGGGTTGAACACGGTCTGCGAGTTTCCTGAGTTCTTGCAGGTAGGTTGAATCGAGGGGATCGGTCGAACCTATGGAAAGCGAAACGCCGTGCATGACCAGCGGATAGCGCTCGCGAAAGCGGTCAAGATACGCGAGCGGCTTGCCGCCCGGCACCATGTAATTTTCGGAAATGATCTCGAACCAGTCGAGTGGAAGATCGTTGTCAAGCAGGGCTTCGTAATGATCCGGTCGCAGCCCCAGTCCAAAGCCAAGGAATGGGCGCTTCATATCAACGGTCGGCCGCGGTTTATCTGACATGGCAGGAGTCAGCGCAAAAAAACCGGCCGGGCGCCCGTAGGAACCCGGCCGGTGTGCATGAGGTATCTTCCGGAAAGAAAACCGACGCTTACTCGGACTTCATTTCCTCGACTTTCCCACCGAGCTTCGTGCACTCCTCGGCGGACGCCGCCATGACATATCCATGACCCTTGCAGGCGTTCTGACCCTTGCAGGCATTCTCTGCCGTCTTGCATGCGCTTGTACCTTTGCAGGCGTTGCCGCCCACACATTTAACTCCAGCGTCTTCACCTTCGCCCGCAAAGCTCGAGATGGGCGCCAGTGCGAACAAACCCGCTGCCGCGGTCGCCAGCATCAGGCCGGTAAGTCTTTTGGTTGCTTGCATATAGTCCTCCGATTAGGCATTTTTGGTTGATTTTGGTCAGGTGTTGATTTCAGACGCGGCGGCGATATCGCCGGGCATCAGGGATGTTGGGTTCCCTGCTCGTCAGTATAGTTCCCTCGCTGTTGCAATGCACAATGCGTTTGAACTACGGGGAAATTTCCAATGAATTCCGGGTTTCCCGCGGCATTCGCGTTTCGTTCAACGCACTACCGTCAATGGCCGGCGCGCGGAAATCACGCGTGTATTCACGCCCACCAGGCTCAGTCCGCCGAACAGGCGCGCATATTCAATCTTCATGCAGCGATCCATGATCACGTCCAACCCCGCCGCGCGCGCCTTCTCTGCCGCGGCGTCGTTGATAATGCCGAGCTGCATCCACACTACTTTCGTCTTGATGCGGATGGCCTGCTCGACGAACGGCATGACCTGGTCCGCGCGCTGGAACAGGTCCACGATGTCCACCTGGCCCGGAATTTCCTCCAGTGTGGGGTAACACTTCTGTCCGAGGATCTCCGGGTATTTTGGATTCACCGGCACCACTTCATAGCCGTGATCCAGCAGGTACTTGGCGGCGAAGTAACTCGGTCGCATTTCGTTCGTGGACAGGCCCACGACCGCCACGCGCCGATACCGGGCGAGGATTTTCCGCAGCTGGGCGCTGTCACTGGTTATGTTCATTGGCCTGCTTGCGCAATTGAAATTTCTGGATCTTGCCGGTGGAGGTCTTGGGCAACGGGCCGAACACCACCGTGCGCGGCACCTTGAAATGGGCGATGTGCTCGCGGCAGA
>CAYMXG010000235.1:0-2543 GCA_964394115.1 uncultured Enterobacteriaceae bacterium
GTTTGATACCCGACCTGAAAATGGAGGCCGTGATCCTGGATGTCCTTTTTATCAAAATCCAAATCACGGTTTGCCGCTGCCCAGTAGAACTCCGCGCGCAGCGCACGGCTCACGTCCCAACGCAGGCCCGGACCCGCGCCGATCAGGGTGCGATTGCCGGTGTCCTCACCGTTCTCCTCGTTCCAGGCCCGGCCCGCGTCCACGAATACCACCGCGCTGAGCCTGCCCTCGCCGTCAGCGCTCAACCCGGGGATCGGGATGTGAACCAGCGGAACCCGGTACTCGACGGACGTGTCCCAGGCACTGTCCCGGATCAATCGGGCGCGACGATACCCGCGTACCGATCGAGTGCCGCCGATGGCCATCTTTTCCAGCGGTAACAGGCTGTCACCGGCCTTCTGCAACTGGAACCGGGAGTAAAGCTGACCCCACGGCCCGCCGAATGAATGCAGCCATTGGGCGGCCAGCAGACCCGTCAGGAACTCGGAGTCGGGCCGCGTGCCTTCGTGTACGGTGGCATCCAGGATATCGAGGCCCACTGACATCAGTGCCTGCACGCTGAATACGTCCCTCTCGCCGCGCTCCAACCAGGACAGCCTGAGGCGCGCCGCGCGCACCTGGGTGCGTCCGCCTTCGGCACCGGGACTGAATGAAAACGGAAACCCGTTCAGGAAACTGTCGGAGTCACGGCCATCCACGGCGAGACCGGCCGTGATCGTGCGCCGCAAGCTGCGATACAGGGCCTGCTGCAGGCCCAGTTCAACGATGCGTGTCTCGGATTCAATGTTGAGATCGTCCAGCGGCTCCTCGATCACGCGCGAATCATAATCCGCAAATCGGAATTGCAGCCGCGTGCCATGCACATTCAACGGCACATCGGTCCGCGCATCCACGACCTGCAGGCCGTGGCTTGCCTCCAGGCTCACGCTGGTAAAGTCTCCGCGACCAAGCAGATTTCTGGCCATCAGTTCCACCTCGCCCCGGGTCCCGCCCAGCGCCGGCGAACGATCATTCGCGCTACTGATGCGGGCGCCGTACTGGCGCGCTTCCGTAACATCCACGCGCAGCACGCTGGCCCCGCCCTCATCCCCCACGATCAGTTGTGGCTTGAGACCGGCAATGGCCGGATCCTGCAGCAGGGTGAGCAGGTGTTCCTCCAATTGGCGCGCCCTGATGGGGTCGTCGATGCCGCTGGTGATCCAGTTGCTGAGAAATTCCTGGTCAAAGTGCCGGACGCCGGTCAGCTCCACCCGGCCCAGTCTTCCTTCCACCGCCTGCAAAGTGACGACACCGTCAACGATGTCCTGGTCGGGTATCACCACGGCAGTCGCGATATATCCTGCATCCGTGTATAGAGCGGTCAACTTGCGCCGCAATTCCTGAAGTTCCGCGTCCGTGATATCGCGGCCCTGATAGGCCGCGGCGACCGCCTGCATTTGTGCCGTGGTGATAACCGTGTTGCCCACGAACCGGAATTCACGCACGTAAAGTATGAACTGGGCAGCGGCCGGGGACGCCGCTTCAGTGACGGCCGGGGCAAGTTCCACACCCGGCGTTGCGGCCCGGTCAGTTTCGGGTAATTCGGATCGGCGCGATCCCAGTGGCTGCTCCACTGCCCCGTCGCCGGCCCCGGCCTGCGCCATAGCCAACGGCGAGGCGAGAAAGATCGAAAGTGTTACCAGGTAACCGGCAACGTCGCTCGCTCTGGGCGTGGATTGCATGCTGAATATCGGTCCCTGACAACAAGACGCCCGCGGTACGCCGGATTGCCGGCGTACCGCGGGCGCCGTGGAAGGATTACTGGTGGCTGTCTAGATGACCACCACTGATACGCGTCGCGGTACCGCCATTGCCAACGCGGGTGGAACCATCGGCCGCCACTGTAGCGACATCAATGGGCGAGGCGAAATCCGCCTGCGTCGAACCCACCACATCCAGGCCCAGGTCGGTCGCACTGTCGATACCCGCCTGATCCGCCGCGGTGTCCGCCAGGGTGACAGCCCCGCCGGATACGCCGGACGCCATCATCAGCGGCGTGTACATCGTCGTCTCCTCGCCGCCCTCGCTGCCGATATAGACCACGTTACCTTCGGCATCGACGTATTGGGCGCCGTCGGCCGCTTCACTGCCGTCACCGTCCATCATGTAGAAGATTACCTCTTCGCCTTCACCGACGATGCCGGATTGCGCTTCCTCGCCCACCACTTCCTCGCCGACCACTTCCGTATCCGTCACCACCTCGTCATCGTGCACGATGCCGTCGCCGTCATGTTCCGCCCAGGCACCGGAGGCAAACGTCAGCATCGCCACGGCCATCCCCAAACTTCTGAATATCGAGATTAGTGTCTTCATGTGCATATACCTCTTTCTGGTTGAATTGTATTTTAACCGGCGGTCCGATCTTGGCGACTGTCTGCCGGTTTCAATTTCATCTTGCGCTGGTCACGGGACGTCGCGCTATCCCGTGCTTGCTGAACAAATTCGTGTAGCTCATTGTAGCAGCAAGAGAGCAAGAAGAGCCTCTTTTACCACTCCGCCTGCGC
>CAYMXG010000235.1:2643-4361 GCA_964394115.1 uncultured Enterobacteriaceae bacterium
GCTCATTGTAGCAGCAAGAGAGCAAGAAGAGCCTCTTTTACCACTCCGCCTGCGCAAAACTCAGTTCACTCCGGGAAACGGCGCGGGCCGGCTGCGGCATTTCCACCGGGATGCAGATCTCGGTTCGCAAGGACGCCGGGTCCGTGCCCCGATTATCCGGGTCCAGATAAAAATGTAGCGCCGGCGCATCACGCAGCCTGATGCCCGCAACCGGCAACCAGCGCCAGAAGATCCATTCGTGCGCCGACGGCAACCCTTGGTAGGGGCCTTGATGGAGAAACACGGCGTAACTGCCAGCGGGCAATTGCTTGCGAAAAAACTCCCCGTCCGGCGCGAGGTCACTGACCACGCACGCCTCGTAGCGCAGGCGTGGTTCCGGGGTCAATTCGGGCCAATCCAGGGGTATGCCGACACGCGTCCATTGGCCCACGCCCGGCGCAGAGCTGTGCAGAAATCCGCGCAGGGCATGCCATGCCTCCCAGGGCGATCGGCTGTACGGGCCAAGCCGTTTCACGCCCAGCAGATCCAGCGCCGGGAGGCGGCGAAAAACCGGTCCGGACAACGGCATCACGCCACCGTCCTGCTCGTCGCCCTGACGGCCGCCAAGCAATTTGCGCACAAATTTTTTCGGAGTCGTACCAAAATGCTGGCGAAATGCGCGGGTAAATGCGGCCGGGGAAGAGTAACCGGCCTGGGCCGCCACTTCGGTGACGCTGCTGTTCATGAACAGAATGCGGAAGGCCGCCTTTTCCAATCGCAACCGGCGGATGTAGGCCAGCACCGGCTCGCCCACCTGGGACGAGAAAACCCGGTGAAAATGAAACGGAGAAATGCTGGCCATGGACGCCAGTGCGGAGACGTCGACGGCTTCGCCGTTATGGGCCTCAATGTATTGCAGCACCGATTCAATGCGCTGCTGGCGCCGCGTCCAGCGCCGTTGCACCTGTGCCATTCATGTCCCCGCAGTCACCGCCCGCAGCGGTGTTCCCCCCAAAAACCTGTCGAACCCAGGGTCCCCTTGTTGTTACGACGAAGTCTGTGAATCCGACTGACTCCTGGATGCCGGGGATTAGACCGGGGAATCCGGCGCGGGTTCGTGAACCGGGACAGGTGAAGGGAAAGAAAACCGGGAGTTTGCAGCCAGATCAGCAATTGCTGATCAATTCCCCCGGTCCATGGGAACAAAATCAGTGCACTACCGCGACCGGTAGGCGCTCAGGCCCCGGCCGGTCGCTGTGCCGCAACACCCGGTTCGGCCTGGATGGCGCGCGGGGTGCGTGATAACAATGTGTAGGCTGCCGGTATGACTAACAGGGTCAACACGGATCCGAATGCCAGTCCGCCCACGATCACCCAGCCGATCTGCTCCCGGCTCTCCGCCCCGGCGCCGGTTGCCAGCGCCAGCGGCAGTGCCCCGAGGATCATGGCACACGTGGTCATCAGGATTGGGCGCAACCGCAGTCCGGCCGCCGCGACCACGGCGTCATATTTCGGCTGGCCGCTGCGCCGCAACTGGTTGGCGAAATCCACAATCAGAATGCCGTTCTTGGTTATCAGTCCAACCAGCATTACCAGCCCGATCTGGCTGTAGACATTGAGCGTGCCGCCGGTGAGGTGCAACGCCAGCAGGGCGCCGGTCACCGCCAGCGGCACCGTCAAGAGTATGATGAACGGATCGATGAAGCTCTCGAACTGGGCCGCGAGCACGAGGTAGATGA
>CAYMXG010000236.1:0-4352 GCA_964394115.1 uncultured Enterobacteriaceae bacterium
AAGGCGGCGCTGAATGCCATCCGCAAACATCGCGGGCAGCAGGAGCTGGACGCAGTGGAGTTCCTGGCCCTGGTGCGGGAGAAAATGGGCCTGGTGAAGATGCGCGAGGATTTCATGAGCCGCTCCGTGAACGAGGGTTTTTCCGGCGGCGAGAAAAAACGCAATGAGATCTTCCAGATGGCGGTGCTGGAGCCACGCCTCGCCATCCTGGATGAGACGGACTCGGGCCTGGACATCGATGCGCTGCGTGTGGTCGCCGATGGTGTCAACAGCCTGCGCAATCCGGAGCGTTCCCTGGTGCTGGTCACCCATTACCAACGCCTGCTGGATTACATCATTCCTGACCAGGTGCATGTCCTGTCGGACGGGCGCATCCTGAAATCCGGCGGCAAGGAACTGGCGCTGGAACTGGAGGCGCGCGGTTATGACTGGGTGCGTGCTGCCGCTGCATGAGCGATCCCGCCGTGCATGAGTTTCTCGAGTCCTGGCACGGCGCCACGCCGCTGCCCGGGGCGCCCTGGTTCGCGCCGCAACGCGCCGCCGCGCAACAGGCGTTCCAGGCGCGCGGCTTCCCCACGCTGCGAGACGAGGACTGGAAGTACACCGACGTGCGCCCCATTGCGTCGCGCCGGTTCGGGTCCGGCAACGGGACCGGGGTGGATGCGGGAATAACCGCCGCGGCATCGTTTTCCGCCGCCGGCGCCCATGAATTATTGTTCCTGAATGGGCAGTTCGCGCCCGCGGCCGATTCTGCGCCCACCCTTCCCGCCGGCGTGATCGTGCTGCCCATGAGCCGTGCCGGGGCGCACCAGAATGAATCTCTGGCTGCGCACCTGGGACGCTATGCCGATATCAACAAGCATGGTTTCCTGGCGCTGAATACCGCGCTGGCCGGTGACGGCGCGCTGATCTTCATACCGGACAACGTCGAAGTGGCGATCCCCGTCAGCCTGCTGTTTGCCTCGGCCGCCGGGCTGCAACCCACCGGCACCTGCCCGCGCAATCTCATTATTCTTGGCCGCAATGCCGCGGCCACGGTCATTGAGTGCTACACCGGCGCCGACGATGGCGAGTACCTGACCAACGCCGTGACCGAGGTGCGCCTGGGCGCCGGCGCACGGCTGGAACATTACCGCCTGCAGCAGGAAGGGAATCGCGCGTACCACCTGGGTAACCTGTCCGTGCAGCAGGACCAGGACAGCCGGCTGGTATCCCACGCGTTTGCGCTGGGTGCGGCACTGGCGCGCAACGAAATTGACGTGCGGCTCGCGGCGCGCGGCGCGCAGGCTGTGCTGAACGGGCTTTACGTGGCCGGCGAACGCCAGCACCTGGACAACCACACGCGCATCGACCACGAACAGCCGCACACCACCAGCACCGAACATTACCGCGGCGTGCTCACCGGCCACGCACGCGCGGTCTTCAATGGCAAGGTCGTGGTGCACAAGGATGCGCAAAAATCCGATGCCCGCCAGGTGAATGCCAACCTGCTGCTGTCCGACGATGCCGAGGTGGACACCAAGCCGGAACTGGAGATTTACGCCGACGACGTCAAGTGCAGCCACGGCGCCACTATCGGCCGGCTGGACGACAACATGCTGTTTTACCTGCGCACCCGCGCCATTCCTGCGGCCGTCGCCCGCAGCCTTCTGATCTATGCCTTCGCCGAAGAGGTGATCCAGCCCATTGGTTTTGCCCCGATACGGGCGCGGCTGGAACAGCGCGTACTGGGCCGGTTGCCGGACGCGGAAGTGATCCGGGAGTTCGTGCAATGAGCCGCAGCCAGGTCGCAAAGGCGGATGCGCGCACCGGCGCCGCGCTGGATGTGGAGCGTATCCGCGCCGACTTTCCGGTGCTGTCACGCCGCGTGCACGGGCAGCCGCTGGCCTACCTCGATAACGCCGCCACGTCGCAGAAACCGCAATCCGTCATCGCCACACTGGATCGCTATTACAGCGAATACAACGCCAATATCCATCGCGGTGTGCATACCCTGAGTGAGGAGGCCACGGCCGCCTACGAAGGTGCGCGCCGCCGTATCGCGACGTTCATCAACGCCGGGGACGCGAAACAAATCATCTTCGTGCGCGGCACCACGGAGGCCATCAACCTGGTGGCGCAGAGTTGGGGTCGCGGCCGCCTGCAGAAGGGCGACGAGATCCTGATCTCGGGTCTCGAGCATCATTCCAATATCGTCCCCTGGCAGATGCTGTGCGAGCAGACCGGCGCGAAATTGCGGGTCATGCCCATCACCGACACCGGTGAGATTGACCTGGATGCCGGCCGTAAACTGCTGGGTCCGGCCACGCGCCTGGTAGCCGTGGGGCACATTTCCAACGCGCTCGGCACCATCAACCCGGTGGCCGAGATTGTGCGCCTGGCAAGGGAACACGGGGCGTTGACGCTGATCGACGGCGCGCAAGCAGTGCCGCACACGGCCGTGGATGTGCAGGCGCTGGGGTGCGATTTCTACGCGTTCTCGGGCCACAAGCTGTTCGGCCCCACCGGCATCGGCGTACTGTACGGACGCGCCGCGCTGCTGGAACAGATGCCGCCCTGGCAAGGAGGCGGCGACATGATCAAGGTGGTGTCGTTCGAGCGCACCGTCTACAACGACCTGCCGTACAAGTTCGAAGCGGGAACGCCGCACATCGCCGGAGGCATCGGCCTGGGCGCCGCCGTGGAGTATGTGGAACAGGTCGGCCTCGATGCCATAGGGCGCCATGAACAGGCGTTGCTGGACCATGCCACCGCCGCCGCGCTGCGTACTCCCGGGCTGCGGCTCATCGGCACCGCGCGCCACAAGGCCAGCATCCTGTCGTTCGTCATGGACGGAATTCATCCCCATGATCTGGGCACCATCTTGGACAGCCATGGCGTGGCCATCCGTACCGGCCATCATTGCGCCATGCCGATCATGGAGCGCTTCCGCATCCCGGCCACGGCGCGGGCCTCGTTTGCGTTCTACAACACGCATGCCGAAGTGGACCGGCTGATGGCGGGGATCGTGGCCGCGCAAAAGGTGTTCACGTGATGATGGATTTGAAGGACCTGTACCAGGAGGTGATCGTCGATCACAACCGCAGCCCGCGGAATTTCCGCGCCATGGCGGATGCGACGCGAACACTGGAGGGCTTCAACCCGTTGTGCGGGGATCGGCTGACGCTGTACTTAAAGATGGATGGCGAACGCGTCAGTGACATCAGTTTCAACGGTTCGGGCTGCGCCATTTCCACGGCGTCGGCATCGCTGATGACCGAGGCAATGAAAGGAAAAACCAGGTCTGAGGCTGAGGAGATATTCAAGAACTTCCATGGCATGCTGACCAACAGCGCGCCACCCGCGGATCCGGCGGCATTCGGCAAACTCGCGGTGCTGGCCGGCGTGCGTGAATACCCCAGCCGCATCAAGTGCGCGACGCTGTGCTGGCACACCCTGCATGCGTTGATCGACGGCGCCAACGCCCCCGTTTCCACGGAGTAGTCATGCACATGAATGAACCGGTGACCGTGGCGCGGGATTGCGACGCCATCCTCATCCCGGCGGGCACGCACATCACTGTGCCGGCCGGGTCCCTGGTATTCATTACCCAGGCCCTGGGCGGGAATTACACGGTAAATGTAAACGGCAACCTGGCGCAGGTGGGCGCGCGCGACGCCGATGCCCTCGGCTTCGACGTGGAAATGCCGGCCGTTGCCCAGGTCACGGACACCGCGTCCGGACCGGTGCAGGAGGAACTGCTGTGGGAGCAGATGCGGACCTGTTATGACCCCGAGATCCCCATCAACATCGTGGATCTCGGACTGGTGTACGAATGCAAGGTCACCCCGCTGGCGGATACCGGCCACCGCGTGGATGTGCGCATGACGCTGACGGCCCCGGGCTGTGGCATGGGACAGTTTCTGGCCGAAGACGTGCGCAGCAAGTTGATGCAGGTTCCGAACGTTTCCGAGGTGAACGTGGACCTGACCTTTGATCCGCCCTGGAGTCAGGACATGATGACCGAGGCCGCCCGGCTGGAAACCGGAATGCTGTAATGGGGCTTAGATTAAATCTCCGATGCGTCATGCCGGTGAAGACCGGCATCCAGTAAGATAATCCTGGACCCCGGCCTCCGCCGGGGTGACGGCGGTGGAACCCGGATCGAATTTGCATTTCCAACTGAATCGTATGAATTTCCCCCATGACCCAATGGTGTGACGCCGGCAACGCGGACCTGGGTCCTGGCCAGGCGCGCACGCAGGAGCTTGAGGGCGTCATGATCGCGGTGGTGAATGTCAGCGGCGAACTGCTGGCCATCGAGGATCGTTGCACCCATGACGGCTCACCACTGTTCGGCTGCGGGTTGGCCA
>CAYMXG010000237.1:0-2977 GCA_964394115.1 uncultured Enterobacteriaceae bacterium
CAGTTGCAATAGGTTTATCGACGTCCGGCAGGCGTGAACGCACCGCGGCCGGATTACACATGCACCACCCAACGGCGGGTCGTGCGCAGGCACCAGGACAAAGGCGTCCGCCCGGCAAGGGATCTCAACCCGTGCCGGCCGGCGCCTTTCTTGTTTTTGGCTTTGCAAACTGATGCAACAGGAGAACAACTTATGCATAGATCGCCGCAGCACCGCAATAAGACCCGCCGCTGGCTCGCCCTGGTCCGCCCCGTCTTCGCCGCCACACTGGTGGCGTGGGCCACGGTCGCGCCCGCGGTCGAGGACATCGAAAAGCCGGAGTTGAAGTTCGGTTTCATCAAGCTGACCGACAACGCCCCGCTCATCGCCGCCTATGAAAAAGGCTTCTTCGAGGACGAGGGTCTGTATGTGACGCTTGAAGCACAGGCCAACTGGAAAGTGGTGCTGGACCGCGTCATTGACGGGTCCCTCGATGGTTCGCACATGCTTCCAGGCCAGCCGCTGGGGGCGGCGGTCGGTTTCGGGACCCGGGCGGATCTCGTGGCCCCGTTCGCGATGGGCATGAACACGCTGGCGGTGACCGTATCGAATGATGTCTGGGCGAAGATGAAACCGAACATCCCCGCCGACGGAGGCAAACCCGCGCACCCGGTGCCGGCCGCGGCGTTGAAACCCGTCGTGGACCAGTTCAAGGGTGACGGCAGGAAATTCAACCTGGGCATGGTCTTCCCGACCTCGACCCACAACTACCTGTTTCGCTACTGGCTCGCCGCCGGCGGCATCCATCCCGGTTACTACACCGGTGACGACATCAGCGGCCAGGTCGACGGCGACGTGCTGCTGTCCGTGACGCCGCCGCCGCAGATGCCGGCGACACTGGATGCCGGCACCATTTACGGCTACTGCGTCGGCGAACCCTGGAACCAGCAGGCAGTGTTCAAGGGCATCGGTGTACCCGTCATCACCGCCAATGAAATCTGGAAGTACACGCCGGAGAAGGTCATGGGCCTGCGCAGGGACTTCGTCGAGAAAAATCCCAACACGACCAGGGCAATCGTCAAGGCGCTCATCCGCGCGGCCATGTGGATTGACGCTGACAACGGCGCCAACCGCAAGGAACTGACGAAGATCCTGTCGCGGCCGGAATACGTCGGCGCCGACTACGACGTAATGGTCGGTCCGATTACCGGCAGCTACCAGTTCGAAAAGGGCGATGTGCGCCCGATGCCTGATCTCAACGTCTACTTCAACGGCCACGTCAGCTACCCCTACTACAGCGATGCGGTGTGGTTTCTGACACAAATGCGCCGCTGGGGACAGATTGGCGAAGCGAAGTCCGATCCCTGGTATGAAGAAGTGGCCCGGAAGGTGTATCGCCCCGACATTTACAGCGCAGCCGCCGAAGAACTGATCGCCGAGGGCAGCATGCAGCCCGGGGACATGCCACGGACGGATGGCTACAAGCCGCCGTCCACCGCTTTTATCGACGGCATCGAATTCGACGGCAGGAAGCCCAATGATTACCTGGCCGGGTTCGCCATCGGCCTGCAGGGCAACGGCGCCCCGGCGCTCAGCCAGAAATAGTGACTGCGGAGTAACCGATGAAACTGATGCGCATAGCGAATTTCCTGGACCAGGCGGGTCTGAGCTGGTTTGTGCCGCTGGTCAGGCTCTGCGCGGGGGACGATCCGCAGGCGCAGTTGAAAAATTTCTGGATGGTGGCGGGCATTCCGGCGTTGGCGATGGTCCTGTTCCTGAGCCTGTGGAACGTCACTGCCGCCGGCGTGCAGACCAGCCTTGGGTCCATCCCCGGCCCGGTCGAGGTCTGGAAGGAATTCCGCAACCTGGTGGCGACGCATTACGAGGAACGCGCCAAGGCCCGGGCTTTCTACGACCGCCAGCAACAACGCAATGCGGAAAAGCTGGCCGGGGATGCGGACGCGAAAGTCGAGATCCGTGCCTGGACCGGCAAGCCGACCTACTTCGATCAGATCCTGACCAGCCTGAAGACGGTGTTCACCGGGTTCGTGTTCGCAACCGTCCTGGCCGTGCCGGTGGGGGTCATGTGCGGGACCAGCCGCGTCATCATGGCGGCGCTCAACCCGCTCATCCAGATCTTCAAGCCGGTGTCGCCGCTCGCCTGGTTGCCGATCGTGACACTGGTCGTGAGCGCGGCCTCCGCCAGCGACGGCTGGCTGCCGAAGTCGTTCATCATCTCTGCCGTTACTGTGACGCTGTGTTCACTGTGGCCAACAATTATCAACACTGCCCTTGGCGTCGCGTCGGTGGACAAGGATCTGATCAACGTGGCGCGGGTGCTGCAGCTCTCATGGCCTTCCCGTATCTTCAAGATCGTTATTCCCTCGTCACTGCCGCTGATTTTCACGGGTATGCGCCTGTCGCTCGGCGTGGGCTGGATGGTGCTGATTGCCGCCGAGATGCTGGCGCAGAACCCGGGTCTCGGCAAATTCGTCTGGGATGAGTTCCAGAACGGCAGTTCCGCTTCGCTGGGGCGGATCATGGTGGCGGTGCTGACCATCGGGTTCATAGGGTTCGCGCTGGATCGCGTGATGCTGACGCTGCAGCAACTTTTCACCCACGGCGACGGGCGCTGAGCCCGGGCGCCACGGAGGAGATTTGCAATGCCACCGGGGCGACTGAAGCACAAGAGTGTCAACTTTCCGGACCCCCCGCCCGCGGTGACCCTGATCCATGCAACGCCGGAGGCGCCCGCCCCGGCAGTACCGCTGCTGGAACTCACCGGTGTCGGGAAGGCCCACGGCAGCGGCGCGCACCTGACGCCTGTTCTCAGAGACATCAACCTGAGCATCTCGGCGGGTGAGTTCATCGCCATCGTCGGCTTTTCCGGCACCGGCAAGACGACGCTAATCTCGCTCATCGCCGGCCTGATCCAGCCCGATACCGGCAGGGTGCTGAAGCACGGAGCCCCCATCACCGGTCCGGGGCCGGACCGGGG
>CAYMXG010000237.1:3077-4346 GCA_964394115.1 uncultured Enterobacteriaceae bacterium
CTCATCACCAACGACGTTGACGAGGCCATCATGCTCGCCGACCGTATCATTCCGCTGGCACCCGGGAATGGCGCGACGCTGGGGCCGGAATTCAGTGTCGGGTTACCGCGGCCGCGCGACCGCAAGCAGATGAATCACGACACGGGGTTCAAGCAACTGCGCAAGCGGGTGACGGAGTACCTGATTGAAGTGGGCGCCCTGCGGCCGTCGCAGCAGGAACGGGAGATCGTTCTGCCGCCGGTGCGGCCGATTACCGCCCGCGAGATGCAGCCGCTGGGCGCGGTGCACCACGATGTGCTTTCTCCGGCCGATCTGGCGCGCTATGTGGACTTCGCCGGCGTCGCCAAGATCTATCCGACCCGGGCCGGACCCGTCAAGGTCGTGGAAGGCTTCAACCTGCAGGTCCGCAAGGGCGAGTTCATTTCCATCATTGGCCATTCCGGCTGCGGGAAGTCCACGGTGCTGTCCATGGTTGCGGGCTTGAATGCGATTAGCGCGGGCGGGATCACGCTCGATTACCGGGAGATCAATGACGCCGGGCCGGATCGCGGCCTGGTGTTCCAGACGCCGAGCCTGGTGCCGTGGCTGTCGGCATTCGACAACGTGCGCCTGGGCGTGGACCGGGTCTATCCACACGCGCTGGCTCAGGAACGGCGCGCCATTATCGAGTATTACCTGGCACGCGTCGGGCTTGGCGATGCCATGCACAAGAAAGCCGCGGAACTTTCCCAGGGCATGAAACAGCGCGTGGGCATCGCGCGGGCATTCGCCCTGTCGCCCAAGCTGCTGCTGCTGGATGAGCCATTCGGAATGCTGGATTCGTTGACGCGCTGGGCGTTGCAGGAGGTGCTGATGGAAGTGTGGTCACGCACCCGGTTGACCGCCATCATCGTCACGCACGATGTTGACGAGGCCATCCTGCTGGGCGATCGCGTGGTCATGATGACCAGCGGCCCGAACGCGCGCGTCGGACGCATACTTGAAGTTGATTTGCCGCGCCCGCGTACGCGCAAACAGTTGCTCGATCATCCGGACTATTACCGCTTGCGCGAGGGCCTGATCGGGTTCCTGGCGGAGTGTGAGCAAGGGGAAGCGAAGGAGAACCGGCATGCAACGTGAAAGGCTGGTCCTCATCGGCAACGGCATGGCGGGAGTGCGGGCGCTGGAGGAACTGTTGGCGTTGACGCCCGACCTGTATGAAATCACGGTCTTCGGCGCGGAACCCTACGGCAACTACAATCGTATCCTGCTTTCGCCGGTGCTGGCGGG
>CAYMXG010000238.1:0-4328 GCA_964394115.1 uncultured Enterobacteriaceae bacterium
AGGCGGCGCCCATTCCGCTGCAAGCCGGACTCGACTGCGGCCCGGGTCAACTGCTTGTGATCGTCGGCCCCTCTGGCAGCGGCAAGACCACGCTACTGCGCAGTATTGCCGGATTGCATCGCCCCCGGGAAGGAACCATTCGCTGCGGTGAACAGGTATGGCAGGACAGCGCCACGCACATCTGCCTGTCACCCCAGGCGCGCCGGGTGGGCATGGTGTTCCAGGACTACGCGTTATTTCCACACCTGAATGCACTGGAAAATATTGCCCTGGCAGTAAACGAGGGCAGTGAGAATTCACCGCAGGAAAGGGCGCGCGCACTGCTGGCGATGGTGAACATGGATGGGCTCGAGGCGCGCCGGCCCGCGCAATTGTCCGGCGGACAGCAACAGCGGGTCGCCCTCGCCCGTGCATTGGCGCGGGAACCATCGGTATTGTTGCTGGATGAACCCTTCGCCGCCGTGGATCAGCAAACGCGCCGCAAACTGTTGCGTGAATTGGCGCGCCTGCGCCGGCAACTGGACATGCCGGTGATACTGGTCACCCACGACCTGGATGAGGCGCGCATCCTGGCGGATACCCTGTGCGTGTTGCACCATGGGGAAACCCTGCAAACCGGGACACCCGATGAGGTCATGTCACGACCCCACTCCTCCACCGTGGCGCGGCTGGTAGGCCTGGACAATATTTTTGCCGGGGAGATCATCGCCCACGATACCCAGCGCAACATTTCACTGTTGCAATGGAACGGCCTGCAACTGGAATGTCCCCTGCACCCGGAGCTTGCCGTGGGCACCCGCGTGGACTGGGTCATCCCGGCGGAACGCGTGATCCTGCACCGGCGAGACCGGCCCTCGCGCGGCGAGAACGAAAATCCCGTGTCCGGGGAGATCGAGGATTATCTGGTGTTGGGCGCCAACACCGCGTTGACGTTGCGGATCGGCGCCAGCACCGGGAGCCTCTTCCTGTCGGTGCCCACCCATGTGGCGCGCCGCAATGATCTGGCCCGCGGCGGGCGGGTCACGGTGTCACTGCTGGCGGAGGCGATTCACCTGATGCCGGCAACGTAGACAGTCAAAGCGCACGTTGGGTGTGCCGGATGGATTAAAGTTTTCAGCAACCCCCACCCTTTGATTCCTTTAACGTTGTGATCCCTGATTTTCGCTCATGCGGATATTGCCCTGCGCAATATTTTGGGATGTTCAGCGGCGATCTTCAGCAATACTTTCGCCGCGCCGGACGGCCGCTTGCGCCCCTGCTCCCATTCCTGCAGCGTACGCACGGAAACACCGAGCAGTTTGGCAAAACCAGCCTGCGACAAACCGGCACCGGCCCGCGCGGCGGTTACCTGCCATTTTCCCGCGGGAATAATTTCATCCTTCTCCACCGTTCCGTCCCGCCGCGTAATCAAACGGCGCATGGAACCGTTCTTCTGTTTGATGAACTCAGTCTTTCGCGCCCACGGTGGCGCGTGACCTGCATCCACATCAGTCAGGAACCGCTTAATGGCTTGTTTTGCCTTACTCATGGTCATAGGCCTCTTTGATTCGTTTCAACCAGGTTCTGGGGACATCGTCGCGCTCACCCTTGCCATAGGCCGCGACCAGGACAATTTCACCGGCGGCAAGTCGCAAAAAGTAGATCACTCTTGCGCCGCCCCGTTTGCCTTTGCCACGCGCCGCCCAGCGCACCTTTCGGCAGCCGCCGGTTCCGGGAATTACTGCACCGCACTCGGGATGATCCATCAGGTGCTGCAATAAATCGCCGAACTCCTCCTCACTGAACAAACGGTCGCGAATCGTGTCGAACGGCGGTAGCTCAACAAAAGTCAGCATCTATTTATTATACGCTTGAAGCGTATATAAGGCCAAAGACGTTTTCCTGAAGCGGCGTCAGGCGCGCCCTTGCTGTGCGCACTAATATGCGTATATGATATGCGCATTCGTGCCCCTGAGGAAACGCCATGCAATCTGCCTACGACCCCCAGGCCCCCAAACGGGCCGCTAACCTCAGCGTTAACGGGGACTTGCTCAGCAAGGCCAAGGACTTGCGCATAAACCTCTCCGCCACGCTGGAACAGGCCTTGGCCGAGGCGCTCAAGCAGAAACAGCGCGAACAATGGCTGGCCCAGAACCAAGGCGCCATTGCGACCTACAACCAACACGTTGAGAAATACGGTGTGTTCAGTGATGGTCTGCGGAGCTTCTGATGCCTCAGTTCGCCGTACACCGCAACCCGAATCCGGCCACAAAAACCATTGCACCCTACCTGCTCGATATTCAGAGCGACCTCATTGCCGATTTGAACACGCGTGTCGTAGTGCCGTTCTATGCGGCCGCCGCGATGAAGGGCAAGACTCTGAAGACGCTGACACCAGTCTTTACGATTGAAGGCAAACAGTATGTGATGATGACCCCGCAACTGGCCGGTATCGCGAAGAAACAACTGGGCGCAAAGATTTCCGATCTTTCGTCTCAACGAGACAAGGTCATTGCCGCACTCGACCTGCTGATTACCGGGATCTAGCAGGTGAATCAAAGGGTCAAAGACTGTGGCGTAAAGGGTGCACCAAAATAATTCACTCCGACCCCATTTTCAGGCTGAGGCGATTCACCTGATGCCGCCTGGGTAAGAATAAAATCGCAGTTTGACTGTGCGGGATTCTGTCTTTCAGCGACTCTGACCCCTAGATTTCATTTCCCAGAATGAAGGATCCAGTGCCGAAAGATCGCGAGAGAACCTGAACCTTAGTGTTTCTTGAAACGACTTGCATCTGGAAATATCGTTACGTTCAAACAATATCTTTCCACGAGACGCGATAATCTCATTAGTGTTCTTATCATTGAGAAACCTCAGCGCTGCATCTAACGTCTTATCGATCCTTTCCACGCGTTCGCGGACGGTTCTTTTCGGCGTTCCCGGCGCAATCCCCCAAAAGTGACCAGCCTCACGAAAATGCTTCGGCTTATTATTGTCTTTTAGCCAATCTCTAAAGACTGGGTGTTCGAGAATCTTAGTCACCTCTGCTTCAAGTTCACGACCAGCTTTCTGTTGCAGTGATTGCTCTACGTTTTCAAACGCTGCAAACGTGGCAAGCCCGACTGAGGTCAATCGATAAACCCTCTTCCCGACTCGGTCCAACCATCCCAAGTCTAGGACTCCCTTAAGTCCGACACCACGTGAGCCAAGTTCCTTTTGAATCTTGTCAGAATCAGGAAAAATTTCCTCGTATCCTCGTAAACCCCAAGTCTGTTTCTCACGTTTCCAAGCCCACACCACAAGATCTTCCATTGCAAACGTCAAGTCACAGTTGCCGTGCGTGCCCTCCACGGCTGCGACTAGTATCTTTTCCTTTAATGAGAGCGATTTCGAATCCACGTCAATCTAACCCCTCTCCAAACTGGACATAGCTACGAAGTTGTTCCCACATCATTTGGGATAAATGAACTTCAACTCGCTCGAGTGCCGCCTTATAGCTTACCCAGTAATCAGGTCGCTCATCTGACACCCTTTGAGTGAACTCGACTTGCATGTGGACCTGTTGAACCATCCGTACAACTTGCTGCGCGTGAAAGGAGCGCCAGAGCTCTGGTCGATCATGCATTTGATTGAAATGGAACAAAGCCGCTGGATTCTCTAGATTTAGCCACCACACGTTGTTTCTGAAGTCGCTTACTTCCTGCCATAGCGTGGGCTGCTCCGGATCTCCCTCTCGTACCTCGTCAGTTTCGGGATCAGAGTCTCTGCCCGTTAGAAGCAATTGCGGGAATCCACTACCTTTTTGGATCTGATCAGGATTCTCCACAACGCGCACTTCCGCAGGTATTCTGGCCCACACACCATTACCCTCTGGATCGCCCGCTCCTGCGGTGACCCTTGTCTCACCGAGTCTATTGGCAGTTACCCACCCCGAGGAATTAATACGGACAATCAATGGGTCATCCGCATCATTCGCCCAAGATAATAGGACATTGGTCGCTCGGGCCCCTTCATCATTCGTTACTTCAGCTACTATCTGTTTTCGCTTGCCTAGCGGGATCTCCAGAGTTCTTGGGGTAAGGAGTACGTGGTCGACACTCCACACCTCAACGGGAATCTCAGTACTTCTGACATTAGTGCCAGCAATCCTTACAGATATCGACGTGGTTCCCTTTCCGACCGCGCGGGCAACATTTCCCTCCACAAATTCAAGAATGTGTCTGTCATTTGAAGTCCATTCAAAGGTGACCATCGGGCATATCCGTCCGATTCTGTCGCGAGCACGCGGTCTAACCGTAAGCTTCCCCGTCAAGTGGACAGTTCTAAAATAGAGTTTCCGGCGTTTCTGG